>NZ_PSZN01000018.1:0-172664 GCF_002964965.1 Apibacter adventoris | reverse complement strand
CGAGCTGAATCCAGAAATCAAAGGGAAATTGGAATTTTGTAAAGGAAAAACTACAATTTTAAGCACAGACAAAATCTATTCAAAATATAGTTGGTCAAATGGACATAATGTTATATCAACAGAACCAACCTGCGAGGTAACAGAAGCGGGAAAATATACCCTAAAAGTAATCGACAAGAACGGCTGCGAAGGAGCAGTAAGTGTACAAGTAGAAGAGTATCCCGAGCCGAATCCTCAAGTCATAGGAAACTTAACCTATTGCCAAGGAGGATTTACCGAATTACAAGGGAACGATGGATATGTCAAGTATACCTGGAGTGGCCCAAATATAAAAGGCGAATCACCCAATCGTATCCATAAGGTAGATCAACCTGGAAAATATACCCTAAAAGTAATCGACAAGAACGGCTGCGAAGGAGTAGTAAGTGTACAAGTAGAAGAGTATCCCGAGCCGAATCCTCAAGTCATAGGAAACTTAACCTATTGCCAAGGAGGATTTACCGAATTACAAGGGAACGATGGATATGTCAAGTATACCTGGAGTGGCCCAAATATAAAAGGCGAATCACCCAATCGTATCCATAAGGTAGATCAACCTGGAAAATATACCCTAAAAGTAATCGACAAGAACGGCTGCGAAGGAGTAGTAAGTGTACAAGTAGAAGAGTATCCCGAGCCGAATCCTCAAGTCATAGGAAACTTAACCTATTGCCAAGGAGGATTTACCGAATTACAAGGGAACGATGGATATGTCAAGTATACCTGGAGTGGCCCAAATATAAAAGGCGAATCACCCAATCGTATCCATAAGGTAGATCAACCTGGAAAATATACCCTAAAAGTAATCGACAAGAACGGCTGCGAAGGAGTAGTAAGTGTACAAGTAGAAGAGTATCCCGAGCCGAATCCTCAAGTCATAGGAAACTTAACCTATTGCCAAGGAGGATTTACCGAATTACAAGGGAACGATGGATATGTCAAGTATACCTGGAGTGGCCCAAATATAAAAGGCGAATCACCCAATCGTATCCATAAGGTAGATCAACCTGGAAAATATACCCTAAAAGTAATCGACAAGAACGGCTGCGAAGGAGTAGTAAGTGTACAAGTAGAAGAGTATCCCGAGCCGAATCCTCAAGTCATAGGAAACTTAACCTATTGCCAAGGAGGATTTACCGAATTACAAGGGAACGATGGATATGTCAAGTATACCTGGAGTGGCCCAAATATAAAAGGCGAATCACCCAATCGTATCCATAAGGTAGATCAACCTGGAAAATATACCCTAAAAGTAATCGACAAGAACGGCTGCGAAGGAGTAGTAAGTGTACAAGTAGAAGAGTATCCCGAGCCGAATCCTCAAGTCATAGGAAACTTAACCTATTGCCAAGGAGGATTTACCGAATTACAAGGGAACGATGGATATGTCAAGTATACCTGGAGTGGCCCAAATATAAAAGGCGAATCACCCAATCGTATCCATAAGGTAGATCAACCTGGAAAATATACCCTAAAAGTAATCGACAAGAACGGCTGTGAAGGAGTAGTAAGTGTAAAAGTAGATGAAAATAAAATTGATGTACATATTATTGGTGAGAAAGAATTTTGTGAAGGAGATAGATCAACATTGTCATCAAATAAAGTTTTTGAAAGTTATGAATGGTCAGATGGTATTAATGCACTTTCTAATAAATCAGAATTTGTAGTAACAAAATCAGGTACTTATTATCTTACGGTAAAATATAAAGGATGTACTAAAACTACTCAGATTACTGTAAAAGCAATACCATATCCTACTATAAGTCAAGTTATAGTATCTAATATTGAAGGAAAAGCAGAAGTAATCGTATACCCTAAGGGAAATTATATATATTCATTAGATTCATTTACTTGGCAATCATCTAATATTTTTGAGAGTTTAAATGTCGGATTTTATAAAGTATGGGTAAAAACTTTGTTAGGATGTACATCAGGTCCTTTTAATTTTAAAATTACAGACATTCCAAATGTAATTACTCCTAACGGGGATGGAATTAATGATACATGGAAATTAAAGAATTTAAGTGTAGGAACCCATATACAAATTTATAATAGGTATGGAAAACTTCTATTTGAAAAACAAGTTATTAATAAAGATGAAATAGTAGAATGGAATGGAAAATATTTAGGTAGAAAAGTTGAATCTTCTTCTTATTGGTATGTTATTACCTTGACTAATGGAAAGAAAATAACAGGTTGGATAGCAGTAAGAAATTATAATGAATTAGATTAATTTCTAAATAAATAATAAAAAATAAACTTAATATAATCTAATTATTTTTACATCGAGTTTTAAGAAAATAATTTATATGATTAATTAACCAATTAACCCAGTTTTCATTTTCATTTAAGCAATCTATATAGTGAAACTCCTTTCCACCATTAGATAAAAATAATTCTTTATCTGCAATAGCTAGTTCTTCCAAAGTTTCTAAACAATCAGAAACAAAGGCAGGAGCTACAACAGCAATTTTTTTTACTCCGGTTTCAGGAAGTTTTATCAAAGTCTGATCTGTATAAGGTTGTAACCATGGTTCTCTTCCTAGACGAGATTGGAAAGTTTGTTTTATTTTTGATTTTTCCAGTCCTAATGTTTCTCTGACTTTTTCAGTAACATAACAGCATTGATGTTTATAGCAATATTTATGTGATTTAAGTCCGGTTTCAATACAGCAACTATCATCTAATCTACACGTTTTAGTAGGGTCTGTTTTAAAAATATGTCGTTCTGGCAATCCATGGTAGCTAAACAATAATAAATCAAAATCCTCAGGAAGATTTGATTCTATATGTTTACTTAAAATTTTTATATATTCATCATCCTTATAAAAAGGAGGTAAAAAAAATAATTTTAAATTAGGAAAGTATTTTTTTTGTATATCTTTTGATTTTTCAACAACAGTTTCAGTTGTACTCATAGCGTATTGAGGATATAAAGGAATTATTAAAACATCTGTAACTCCCTTATTATATAGTTCTTGTAATCCCTTTTTGATAGATGGTTCTTGGTATCTCATAGCTAAAGCAACAGGATGAGTGATTTTTTTCTGTATACTTTTAAATACCCTTTTAGATATAACAACCAGAGGTGAACCTTCTTTCCACCATATACTTTTATAGGCTTGTGCTGAAACTTTAGGGCGCTTAGGTAATATCAATCCCTCAACAATTATTTTGCGTATGATCCATGGGGCATCAATAACTCTCTTATCCATTAGAAATTCACGCAAGTAGATTCGTACATCTTTTTCTGTAGGTGTTTTAGGAGAGCCTAAATTAACCAAAAGTATACCTTTCATTATTTATATATCACTTATATCAATTTTACAAATGTAATAATCTAATAAGTAAAAGTTGTTTTTTTAATATCATTAAATTTTATATATGTATAAAAAAACAAAAATTATAAATTTTGTTTTTTTTAAAATTATTGTGTTAATTTTTTTTATAAAAAAATAAGATAATAAAAATATTCTTGGAAAATTTAGCAATTAAAAGAAGTTATTTTGTTTATAAAATTTATATGTGAATTTTATTATTGAATAAAAAAATATGTCTTAATTATTTATAAATTCAATAGAGAAAAAAGAAAAAAATCATATAATTAGATCAAACCTTTCAGTGTAGATATAATTATTATTGATATGCGAACAAAATATTCAAATTGAAAATTATAATAGCATTGATTTAATAATATTTAGAAAAAAAGACTTCTATTTAATGAAGTCTTTTTTAAATATTGGTTTAAGCCAAAGTAATAGATTTATCTAAATAAACGTCTTGTATGGTATTTAATAATTCAATCCCTTCTTTCATAGTTTTTTGAAAGGCTTTTCTTCCGCAGATTAGTCCCATTCCTCCGGCTCTTTTGTTAACTATAGCAGTAATGACTGCATCTTTTAAATCATCGTATTCATCATGAGATTCTCCTCCTGAATTAATTAAGCCTACTCTTCCCATATAATTATTAATTATTTGATATCTACATAAATCAATCGGATGATCTGTTGAAAGTTCAGAATACATTTTCGGATTAGTTTTTCCAAATTTAATAGAAATAAACCCTCCATTTATATTGGGTAATTTTTGTTTAATAATATCAGCTTTTATAGTTACTCCTATATGGTTAGCTTGTCCGGTAAGATCCGCAGAAGAATGATAATCCATCCCATCTTTTTTAAATGCGTCATTTCTTAAATAACACCAAAGTATAGTAGCCATACCTAATTCATGTGCATATTCAAAAGCTTCGGCAATTTCTATAATTTCTCTTCGGCTGTCTTCAGAGCCAAAATAAATGGTAGCTCCTATAGCTACGGCTCCCATATTCCATGCTTCTTTTACTGTTCCAAACAATATCTGTTTTGGCGTATTAGGATAAGTGAGTAATTCATTATGATTAATTTTAACAATAAAAGGTATTTTATGAGCATATTTTCGAGCCATGGCAGCTAATACTCCATAAGTAGATGCTACAGCATTACAACAACCCTCTATAGCCAGTTTAATAATATTTTCAGGGTCGAAATATAAAGGATTAGCAGCAAATGAAGCACCCGCTGTATGTTCAACTCCCTGATCTACGGGCAATATAGAAACATATCCGGTATTTGCTAAACGACCATGACCTAAAATTGTTTGTAAACTTCTTAGAGTTTGAATATTTCGGTCAGTATTAACCCATACATCATCAATAACACTTGGGCAAGGAGAGTGTAATAGTTTTTTATCTACAGTTTTACAGGTATGTTTCAGATAAAAATCTGATTTATTACCTAACAATTCTAATATTTTTTTTTGTGACATTTTAAAATAAATATTTTAAGGTTTATAATTCATATCTAAGGTATGAAAAAAATTAGAAGTGTAAATAGCTTTTATTAATAAATGATTTTATTTAACCCTTTGTTTACAAATAATTTGTTACGAATTAATAATGAGATATAATGATTACCATGAGCCGGAATCATTATTTTTTTTACTTTTTCTATGTTTTTTATTTGAGAATGAAGAGAATAATAACCATATCCTTTTAATACTCCTTTTTCAATCCATAAAAATGATTTTTCACTTAAAGTTCTACCTTTTCCACTAAGTAATACATATTTTTCTTTCTTTTGTATTTCTGGGTTTATTTTTTTAAATAAATTTTTCGAAAATAAATAGTCCTTTTTATTGTTTTGATTAATAAAATTTTGAGCTTTTTTATAAGATGAAAAGGCTAATAATGCACGTTTTTTATTCGTTTTATTAAGCGGAAAAATAGTAAAATTTTCATTAGAATTTTCTTTGAAAATTCCATAAATAAAAGGTGATAAATTTTTACGTGGTTTAAATTCAGGTTGATTTAGTTTTATCTCATTTTGTGCTTTTACTAAACTTATAATATAGTTACCTGTAATTTCATAACTTATGGTTTCTGTTTTTAATTGTAAAAGTCTAGTCCTTTTTCCTTTACCTGTTAGAATTTGGCGTGCTTTATTAGATATATTAGTATCGTTATCTATATAAATTATTTTACCTTCTTTATTATGAAAGTAAAATACTCCTGTTTCTTGAGGGAGTTCTTCCAATAAACGAATTATCTTTTTATTTAAAGAAGGATATTTTATATGCTTTATAGAAGTTTGTATAATATTTTTTTGAGAATCTTTATCTAGTAATAATTGAAATAGTTTTACAGTAGCTCTAGCATCTCCATGAGCTCTATGTCTATCAGATAAAGGAATACCTAAAGAGGAGCATAATTTACCGAGAGAATAAGATGGGATTCCAGGGATAAGAGTTTTACTTAGAGCAATAGTATCCAGCGTAGGTCTTACAAAATCAAACCCTAAATGAGAAAATTCAGTTCTAATTACTCGGTAATCAAAATTTACATTATGTGCTACTATTGTAGCTTCATCTGTTATTTCCACCAGCCTTTTGGCTAGTTCATGAAATTTAGGAGCTGTTTTAACCATTTTAGGCGTAATTCCTGTTAGTTTTTGTACAAAAAAACTAATTTCTTTTTCAGGGTTTACCAATGATATAAAAGTATCAGTAATTTTTTCTCCATCAAAACGATAAACAGCAATTTCAATAATTCCTTCTTCATTATATTGTCCCCCTGTAGTTTCAACATCTAAAATAGCGTAATTCATAATAAATAAAACCTCTGATCATTTTTTAGCATTTCTTTTATTTTTTATTCCTAAGGTGCCGAAAAACGCTTTTGAGCCTTCTCTTATGAATGTTCGGCTAATATCCCTTACGAAAGGAGAGTTCATTATTGTTTCAAATAAAGAGGGTGAATGCTTCTCAGTATTTTTTGTTTCAGACATAATCTCTTTATTTTTAGTCATATAGGTATAGTCTGAGTTCATTCTTCCACTTAGAATTTCATAAGCACTTTCTTTATTAATATCTTGTGCATATTTTTTAACTAAATCAGAATTATTAACTAAAGTATCAATTTCAGAAGAGGATAGTATATCCATTCGCGAACTTGGAGAAATCATGAAAGTATCAGCTAATGGTGTAGGGATTCCTTTTTCATCTAAAGATGTAATAAATGCTTCACCTATGCTGAGTTGTTGAATTAATTCACTGGTATTATAGTATATAGAAGTAGGGTAATTTTCTACTGCCTTATTTATTTCTTTTTTATCTTTGGCAGTAAATCCCCTTAAAGCATGTTGTATTTTAAGACCTAATTGACTCAAAACTCCTTCAGGGATGTCTCCGGGAACTTGAGTACAAAAATAAATACCAATACCTTTTGATCGTATGAGTTTGATTATGGTTTCAATTTGATTTAATAAAACTTTAGAAGCTTCATTAAAAATGAGATGAGCTTCATCAATAAAAATTACTAATTTGGGTTTGTCTAAATCTCCCACTTCTGGAAAGGTTTGATAAATTTCAGATAATAAACTCAACATAAAAGTTGAAAAAAATTGAGGATATGATTGTATATCTGCTAATCGTATAATATTTATAACCCCTAAATTATCTCGTGTTCGTAATAAATCCTGAGTATCAAAGCTAGGTTCTCCAAAAAAACGAGAAGCCCCTTGTTGTTCTAGAGCAACAATATTTCTCAATATAGTACTCAAAGAACTTGAAGCAATAGATCCATAATTTTGTACAAGTTCAGATTTTCCCTGTTCATTTTCTGTAACAAACTGTAAAACCTTTCTTAAATCATCCAGATCAATTAAAGGTAGTTTTTTGTCATCACAATATTTAAAAATAATTGACATGATACTTGTTTGAGTATCATTAAGGTTTAAAATCTTACTAAGTAAAATAGGACCAAATTCAGTAATAGTAGCTCTAAGTCTTACCCCTTTTTCATCAGAAATTGATAACAATTCTACAGGAAAACTTTTCGCAGAATATTGCATTTTAAGTTTTTCATAACGTTCATGAATTTTGGAGCTGTTAGAATCACCAGGTTCAGCCAAACCACTTAAATCCCCCTTTATGTCCATTAAAAGAGTAGGTATACCTTTAATAGAAAGTTGTTCAGCCAATATCTGAAGAGATTTGGTTTTTCCTGTTCCTGTAGCTCCGGCAATTAATCCATGTCGATTAAGCATTTTTAAAGGAACAGAAATTTCGACTTCCGGAATAACTTCTCCTTCAAATATTCCTTTACCTAAAACAATTTTATCCCCTTTATATGAATATCGGTTGTTAAATTCTTCAATGAATTGTTCCTTCATATTGTGACAATTTTAATAACTTGTAAAGGTAATTAAAATTGTTGATTTTTTATATGATTAATTTTTTTATGTTATATATTGTGTTTTTATAAAATGTTTTATTACAAGTTGTTAGGTGGTGGTAAATAGAATTTTTTACTCGGTTAAACTTTTGTATTTTTGCAATCTTATCATAAGAGAAATAGATATATGAAGATAAAGATTATAAATAAATCGAAACATGAGTTGCCAGAATATAAAACAGCTTTTTCTGCGGGAATGGATTTAAGAGCTAATTTGGATAAATCTATATTACTAAAACCTTTAGAAAGAAAAATCATACCCACAGGTTTATATCTAGAAATACCTCCGGGTTATGAAGGGCAAATAAGACCACGTAGTGGAATGGCTTTTAATCATGGAATAAGTTGTCCGAATTCACCAGGAACGATCGATGCCGATTATAGAGGAGAGTTAGGTGTAATATTAATAAATTTATCTAAAGAAGATTTTGCTATCAATGATGGTGATCGTATAGCCCAACTTATTATTGCAAAACATGAAACTATTATCTGGGAGGAAGTAGAACAACTAAATAATTCAGAAAGAGGAGATAAAGGTTACGGTAGTTCAGGAATTAAATAATAAATAATTAAAATATATATAAGTAAATCTTTTTAATAAACAGAATATGAGAATTATTATTCCTATGGCAGGAAAAGGGTCTCGTTTAAGGCCCCACACCTTAACCGTTCCCAAACCTTTGATTCCAATTGCAGGAAAGCCTATAGTTCAAAGATTAGTAGAAGATATTGTAAAAGTAGTCGATGAAAAAATTGATGAAATAGCATTTATAATAGGAGATTTTGGTCCCGAAATTGAAAAAAAATTAATGTCTATTGCAGATAAATTAGGAACTAAAGCTTCCATATATTATCAATTAGAACCCTTAGGAACAGCACATGCTATTTATTGTGCCAAAGAAAGTATGTCCGGACCTGTAATTATTGCTTTTGCGGATACTTTATTTAAAGCTGATTTCCAATTAGATAAACACTCTGATGGAGTAATATGGGTGAAAAAAGTTGAAGATCCAAGCGCTTTTGGAGTGGTGAAATTAGATGCTTATGGAATTATTGAAGGAATTGTAGAGAAACCGCAAAACTTTGTTTCAGATTTAGCCATAATAGGTATTTATTATTTTAAAGAAGCAGAAAAATTAATGTCTGAAGTAGACCACCTAATAAATCATAATATAAGAACAGGAAATGAATATCAACTTACCGATGCTTTAGATAATTTGCGAGAAAAAGGAGCTAAATTTACTTTAGGAAAAGTAGATGATTGGATGGATTGCGGAAATAAAAATGCAACCGTAGAAACTAATTCTAAAATTTTAGAATATGAAAAACAAGAAGTTTCTATATATCCGGATAATGCTGAAATTATAAATAGCCTTATCATACCTCCATGTTTCATAGGTGAAAATGTTAAAATTGTAAATTCCAAAATAGGACCCAATGTGTCTTTAGGAAATGGTACTAAAATTAATAATAGTAATATAGAAAATTCATTAATACAAGAAAATACATATATTCGATATGGAAATCTTAACAATTCAATGATTGGGAATTCCTCTAAATATTTTGGAGTATCCAGCGCTTTGAGTTTAGGAGATTATAGTGTTATGGATTTTCAATCAAAATAGAAAAACGTGAAGAAATTAGTTTTTATACTAGTCATTACCTTCGCATTGGTGTCCTGTCATACACAAAAAAATGCGGTTATAAAAGGAAAAGATATAAAGTTTGAAAATTTAGATGAAGAAAAATTATTCAAAAATATTGCAGCTCCCTTAAATTTTACAAATTTAAAAATAAAAGCAAGTGCAGATATCGAATCAGGGAATAGCTATCCGGCAATAAACTTAACTTTATATTTTGAAAAAAATGAGCAAATCTGGGCAAATGCGTCACTTTTATTACCTTTAGCCAGAGCAAGCATCAAACCTTCAGGCTTTAAAATGTATGAGCGAATAAACAAGACTTATATTGATTCAGATTTTGATTACGTTAAAAATTTGTTAAAAATCAATTTTATTGATTATCAGAATATAGAAAATTTATTATTAGGTAAATTATTTTTTCCTGTAAATAAAGGGGATTATGATTTTTCTATAAATAACAACAATTATATATTAACTTCTTCTAAACCCATTAAAATAGGAAAAGACGGCGAAGCAAGGAGTTTTGCAATTCAAATTACATATGATTCCAATTTTAATTTAAAAGAAGTAATTTTAGAAGATAAAAATTCACAATCCTTATTAAAACTCAATTATGGAGATTATGTGAATTTTGAAAACACAATTTTACCAAAAAATATTAAAATTTTCATAAAAGACAAAAAAGAGACTAAAATTTCTTTAGATTATAATAAATTTGAATCAATAAAAATGGATACACCGTTTGAAATCCCTAAAGGATATGTTCAAAGAAAAATTAACTAATGGAGAAAAAGAAAATAGTATACACTTTTTGTTTGTTTTTTATTACACTTTTAGTATTTAGCCAACAGCCAAATAGAAAAGAGTTATTACAGAAACAAAGTGCACAACTAAAACAGGAAATTTCAGATCTTAATAAAGCTTTAGCAGCTAGTAAAAACGAATCTAAAACATCTATACTTTATATAGCTAATCTTACAAAAAAATTAGAGGCACGAACAGCTTTAATTTTAACAGGTAAAAAAGAAACTCGCATTTTAGAAGATGAAATATATTTAAATCAGTTAGAAATCAATAAACTACGAAGAGATTTGTCAGAATTACGTGAAAATTATGCAGAGGTTTTGATTCGATCTTATAAAAATAAATCTATACAAAATAAAATACTATTTATACTTTCATCCAAAAATATATCGCAGGCGTTTCGACGAATTAAATATTTACAAAAATATTCCGAATATCAGGATGAAAAAGTAGCAGAAATTAATGAAAAACAAGCTGCTATTTTAAAAACTATAGATTCCAGAGAAAAGGCTAAAAAAGAAAAACTGATGGTTCTTTCTCAACAACAAGTACAAGTAAATCAATTAGATATAGAGAAAAAAGAAAAAGAAGTAGTAGTTGCACAGTATATTAAACAACAAGGCGATATGATTGCTAAAATAAAAGAAAAGCAACTACAAAGACAGGCATTGGAACGTCAGGTACAAGCAATAATTGCTGAAGAAATAAGATTAACTAAAGCGAAAGAAGCTGAAGCGAAAAGAAGAGCAGAAGAGGCAGAACGATTAAGAAAAAAAACCATAGAGGAAGAGAAAGCTAAAAAAGCAAGAGAAGATCAATTGGCAGCTGAAAGGCTTGCTGCAGAAAAAGCGAAAGCTGCGGAGATTGCAGCCAAAAATGCTCTTGCAGCCAAAAAAGCTGCAGAAAAGGAAGAAAATGATAAAATTGCAGCCAAAAAAGCCGAAGAATCCAGAAAATTAGCAGAAAGGGCAGTTGCTGAAAAAAGAGCAGCAGAAAAAATATTAGCCAAAAAAACCTCTGAAGCAGATGTTGCAGAAGCAAAAGCAGTTGAAAAAAGGAAATCAATAGGAGCCACTTCTTCCCCAATATCACCATCAGAAACCTTATCTAAATCTTTTGAAGCCAATAAAAATTCATTACCTTGGCCAGTAAATGGTACTGTTGTCTCGCATTTTGGGAAAACTCCACACCCCGTAGTCCCTAATATTACAGTTGAACATCAAGGCGTAGAAATCGCAGCTTCTTCAGGTAGCTTGGCAAAAGCAGTATTCAATGGTTCGGTAAGTAAAATTATGATAATTCCGGGAGGGGGGAAAGCTGTATTGATAAGTCATGGGAACTACTTTACTTTATATGCAAATCTTTCTACGGTTATTGTCTCAGAAGGAGATAAAATAAAAACAGGTCAAGCTTTAGGGAAAATTTATACAGATGATAGTAATAACACTCTTTTAGGCTTTCAGGTATGGAAAGGTACAGTTCCTCAAAATCCATCTAATTGGATTTCAGGAATGTAAAAAAATAATAAATTCAGAATGAATTCATTAAAAGAATTATTATTATCTTTGATGTCAATATTAAAAAAAGAGGAATATGAGGTTATTTGAGCATCCAATGTCAATAGTAATCATTTTAGTAGTGGTTTTATTATTGTTTGGAGGAAAAAAAATTCCGGAATTAATGAAAGGATTAGGAACGGGATTAAGGGAATTTAAAGATGCTACTAAATCTGAAGATAAAAAAGATAATTCTTCCCAATCCTCATCTAATAAAGAAGAATAAAAACTACTTTTAATTTATTACTAAATTATCATTAATGAAATTTACAGAAAAAGCTTGGGAAATTTTTAATCAAAGTATTCAAGATTATCATATTCAAGATAATATTTTTCAATCTATAAATAATCCCTATCCTAAAGGTGAAATAGAGCATCTTCTTTATTTAAAAAATTGGATAGACACTGTACAATGGCATTTAGAAGATATAATCAGAGATGAAAATATAGATCCGGCTGAAGCTTTAAAATTAAAAAGATGGATCGATAAATCTAATCAAGAAAGAACAGATAGGGTTGAAAATTTAGATAGTTGGTTTTTAAATAAATATAAAGAAGTTAAAATAAGGCCTGATGCAAAGATAAATACAGAAAGTCCTGCTTGGGCTATTGATAGACTCTCTATTTTAGCATTAAAAATTTATCATATGCAAATAGAAGTTGACAGAAAAGATAGTTCAATTGAACATCAAGAAAAATGTAGGGCTAAATTAAAAATTTTATTAGACCAACACAAAGACCTTTCTACCGCGATAGAAGAATTATTGCAAGATTACCAATCAGGTAATAAATTTATGAAGGTTTATAAACAAATGAAAATGTATAATGATAAAGAATTAAATCCGGTTTTATATAATAATAAATAAATAGGATTTAATTTCAAAAGGTGTGTTTAGATAATATAATATATTGTAAATTCCTACTCATTAACTTTATATCAAAATGTCAAGAAAAATAGTTTTTTTATATCTATTTTTGTTTAATTTTTTAATTCTCTTTTCTCAAGAAAAAGTAGACAAACCCTCTACAGAAATAAAAGATACACTTTCAGCAAAAAAAATAAGTAATTGGGAGGTTTTAGGGAGAAATTCATTGTCATTATCTCAAAATGCTTTTTCAAATTGGGTAGCAGGTGGAACAAATTCTTTTGGGGTGAATGTAAAAACTAATTATGAATTTAATTACAAAAAAGGGAAGCATATTTGGAATAATAAAGTTAGTATAGCTTATGGGCAATTAAGTAATGAAGGTGAGAAACCGAAAAAAACAGATGATAATGTTTTTATATCATCTACCTATGGAAATGAGATTAGTAACCATTGGTATGGAAGTATAGCTATGTCTTTACAGACTCAAATAGCCAATGGGTATGATTATAATACTTACCCCAATTACACACCTAAAGACCGAAGGTCTGCATTTATGGCTCCGGGCTATTTTACTTTAGGTGTTGGTTTTGAATATAAACCTCAAGGTAAATTTCAGTTATCATTATATCCTATAACCTCTAAAACTACCTTTGTTTTAGATAAAAAATTACAGAAAAAAGGAAATTTTGGTTTGCGTAATGATGGAGATTCTGAATATTTGGAATTAGGTGCTTATATAGGAATTAAATACGAATTGGAGATTATGAAAAATATAACCTGGAAAAGTGATTTAAACTTCTTTACCAATTATCTTTCCCATACAGAAAGAATCGATATGAATTTTAATACCATTTTTGACATGAAAGTAAATGATTACGTTTCAGCGATTCTTTCATTTAATGCGCTATATGATCATGATCAGCTAAAAAAAATGCAAATTAAACAAACTTTAGGAATTGGATTTACATATGCCTTTAAAAATACAAACAAGGATAAATCCTAATTTTATTATTTGCCAATAGTTTTTATATATTCAAATATTTAATAATAAATAACTTCAATAAATTAATTATAAAAACAAATAATCTAATAAAAGCTTCTTAATAGTAAATTAAGAATACAAGATTTTATAAAAAATTGAAAATTTGATTATCCAAAATTAATTTTTTAGAATAATTTTAAGTTTATATTGTTAATGGCATAGATTTAATTTATAAAAAAATCTTCAATAAAAAATGAATTTTATATAAAAATTCTTTTTTACATCTTTCAATTACGCCTATATTTGCAACTGTTTTTGTTTTAAAGATAATAATTATGAAATTGTTGACTGTCGGCACAGTTGCTTTTGATGCAATAGAGACACCATTTGGTAAAACAGATAAAATTTTAGGAGGAGCAGCTACTTATATAGGATTAGCAGCTTCAAAATTAGGAGCTCAGGTTAATATTGTTTCTGTAATAGGAGGAGATTTTCCTCAAGAATATATAGAGGTTTTTCAAAAAAATAAAATAGGTATTGAAGGAATAAAAGAGATAAAAGAGGGTAAAACATTTTTTTGGGCAGGAAAATATCATATAGATATGAATAATAGAGATTCATTGGCAACAGAACTCAATGTTCTGGAAAACTTCGACCCTGTAATTCCTGAAAACCAAAAAGATTCCGAAATTCTTATGCTAGGAAATTTACATCCGGCAGTTCAGTTATCTGTATTAAATCAAATGAAAAAGAAACCTGAACTAACTATTCTAGATACTATGGATTTTTGGATGAATTCTACCTGGGATCTTTTAATGCAAGTAATATCAAAAGTAGATGTAATTACTATAAATGATGCAGAAGCTCGTCAGTTATCTGGAGAGTTTAGTTTAGTTAAAGCAGCACAAAAAATTCAAGAGATGGGTCCGGAAGTAGTAGTTATTAAAAAAGGAGAACACGGAGCATTATTATTTAATAAAAAACAAGTATTTTTTGCCCCGGCTTTACCTTTAGAAGATGTTTTTGACCCAACAGGAGCAGGGGATACTTTTGCCGGAGGTTTTGCAGGTTATTTAACACAAACCGGAGATCTTTCTTTTGAAGGATTAAAAAAAGCCATAATAGTAGGAAGTGCCTTAGCCTCATTTACTGTAGAAAAATTTGGTACAGAAAAATTACAGGAATTAACCTCACAAGAATATAAATCAAGATTAGAAGAATTTAAAAATTTAACAGAATATAATTATATAATTTAAAAAATATAGAAAAAATTATGAGAAAAGCCTTTAATTACTTAATTAAAGGCTTTTTGTAAATTTATACTTTATAAAAAAATAATTTATGATAAATGCAAAATTTATAACCATAGGTTTGGTTTCAACATTTTTAATAAAGGCACAAAATATGAAATACCCTGAAACAGAAAAACAAAATATAACTGATGAATATTTTGGAGAAAAAATACCTTCCCCTTATAAGTGGTTGGAAGATGATCAATCCCCAAAAACCCAGAAATGGGTAAAAGAACAGAATACTGTAACTTTTGAATATTTAAATAAAATCCCATATAAAAGTCAGCTAAGAGATCAACTTACAAAGCTTTGGAATTATGAAAGAGTTTCGGCTCCTTTTGAAAGTGGAGACTATACTTACTATTTCAGAAATAATGGATTACAGTCACAATCTGTTTTATATAGAAAATTAACCAAGGGAGGACCTGAAGAAATATTTTTAGATCCGAATAAATTTTCAGAAGACGGAACATCTTCATTAGGTGAAATATCTTTCAGCAAAGATGGAAGTCTTGTAGCATATCAGGTTTCAGAAGGAGGATCAGACTGGAGGAAGGTTGTTGTATGGGATACCAGGACAAAAAAGCAAATAGGAGAAACATTAAATGATGTAAAATTTTCTAATATAGCATGGAAAGCTAATGAGGGTTTTTATTATTCCAGTTATGATAAGCCCAAGGAAGGAAGTTCACTATCGGGTAAAACAGAACATCATAAACTTTATTTTCATGATATAAGAGAATCACAGTTTCAAGATAAAATTATTTTTGGAGGAGATGAAATTCCAAGAAGATACATTAATGCAACTATTACAGAAGATCAAAGATATCTAGTAATTACAGCCGCAAATTCTACATCAGGGAATGAACTATATATTCAGGATTTCAAAAATTCCAATAAGATAATACCTGTTATAACCGGGTTTTCTAACACTTATAATGTAGTAACTACAGAAGGAGACTGGATATATATACAAACAAATCAAGATGCTCCTAATCAAAAATTAGTAAAATTACATTCATCACATATTGGCAATAAAATTCTTGATTTAAAAATCGTAATTCCGGAAATAAATTCTGTATTGCAAGTAACAACGGCTAATAAAACTTTATTTGCGAAATATATTGTAGATGTATACACCGAAGTAAAACAGTATGATCTGAGTGGTAAAATACTTCATACTATTCAATTACCGGGATTAGGCCAGGCGACCGGCTTTTCAGGAAAAAATAATCAAAAAGAAATTTATTACTCGTTTACCAGCTATATATATCCGTCCACTATTTTTAAACTTAACACGGAAACAGGGAAATCAGAAATTTACAGAAAACCAATAATTAACTTTAACCCTAAAGATTTTGAAAGTAAACAGGTTTTTTACGCCTCTAAAGATGGAACAAAAATTCCTATGACCCTTACTTACAAAAAAGGGTTGAAATTAGATGGAAAAAATCCAACTATATTATACGGTTACGGAGGCTTTGAAATAAGTTTACTTCCAACTTTTTCCGTTTCCAATGCGGTGTGGTTGTTAAACGGAGGTATATATGCAGTAGCTAATTTGAGAGGAGGTGGAGAATATGGTAGAAAATGGCATGATGCAGGCACACAACTGAACAAGAAAAATGTATTTGAAGACTTTATAGCTGCAGGAGAGTATCTTATTTCCAATAATTATACATCATCAGGATATATGGCTCTGTCAGGTGGTTCCAATGGAGGATTATTAGTCGGAGCAGTCATGACCATTCGTCCGGATCTTGCTAAGGTAGCTTTGCCTGCTGTTGGGGTATTAGATATGTTGCGTTATCATACCTTTACTGCCGGAGCAGGTTGGGCATATGATTATGGAACAGCAGACGACAATAAAGAAATGTTTGAATATTTGAAATCTTATTCTCCGGTGCATAATGTAAAGAAAGGAACATGCTATCCTGCTACCTTAATAACTACAGGAGATCACGATGACAGAGTAGTGCCCTCACATTCCTATAAATTTGCAGCCGAATTGCAGGCAAAACAAGATTGTTCCAATCCGGTCTTAATACGCATTGAAACCCGTGCAGGGCATGGAGCAGGAAAGCCTACCGATTTAATTTTAGAAGAAACAGCAGATAAATTTTCTTTTGCCCTTTATAATTTTGGAATCAGAGAGTTGAAATAAAATTTTTCTAATTTAAATATAAAATATCAGGAGTTTTATTATAATTGAACTCCTGATATTTTGTTTTCAGTAAAAAAAAATATTTATATATGTTATAAAATAATAGAATAAAAAAAATGTTTATATACAAATATTTTTATACATTTAAATATAGCATAATAAACTACTATGATATGAAACATTTTTACTCTCTTTTGTTTATATTTTTATTTAACTTTATCTTTTCCCAATCAGATAAGTTATTTTTTGAATATGATCTTTCAGGTAATCAAATTTTAAGACAATATAAAAACGAAAGTGTATCCCAGTATGTTGAGGGAAAATCCTTACATAGTTCGTTTAAATCTTTACAAAAAGAAACGTATATTTATCCAAATCCGGTAGATACGGAATTGATTATTGGTTGGGAACCGGCTGTTTCCGATCTAATATCTAAAATTGAATTAGTTCCTTATAATGGGACTATATTAGAAAATATTCCATTTATATCAAGAGAAGGAAAATCTGTAATAAATATGAGAAATAAGCTTTCCGGAGTTTATTATATAAGAATTTATTTATCAGACGGAAGAATAATCAATCACTCTTTAATAAAAAACTAACAACCTACGCTATGATATTTTCATATTTAAGAATACAGATAGCCGTAATACTATTCTTTTTATTGAGTAGTATAGGCAAATCTCAGGTAATTTTGTCTAATCAAGATAATCCTAACAGAAAAGTTACAGCTACCAAATTCATACAATTTAAACCTGGTTTTAAAGTAACTGCACAAAATGGAACTTTTTATCATGCTTTTATAGATAGCTATGGAGATGGAATACCTGAAGGAGGAGATACAACAGGTGGCGGTATAGTGGAAGGAAATACCATGCATTTTTCTGATACAAAAGGAGAGTTATCCATTACCGATTTAGGAAATGCGAATTATACACTTCCCATATCCTTGCCTCCAGGAATTAAAGGCATAGCTCCACAGCTTGCTCTGGTGTATAATAGTGCTTCCGATAATGGAATGGTAGGTTACGGTTGGAACATAAAAGGAATCTCATCTGTTTCCAGAGTTTCTTCCCGTTTAGATATAGACGGATTTATAGGGGGAGTAAAATTGAATTCTAATGATAAATTTTCTTTAGACGGGCAACGGCTAATTTTAGATAAAGGTAACTATGGAGCTGCAGGATCTACTTATAAAACTGAAAATCTATCTAATTTACAAATAGAAGCCGTCGGAGAAATTAGTTCTCCTGGAATTGAAGGTACTTATCCCGAATACTTTAAAGTAACTTTTCCTGATGGTATTCAAGTGTTTTACGGCTCTTCTTCAGATTCAAGAGGAATTACCGAATGGTTAATTAAAAGGTGGAAAGATCCTCAAGGAAATTATGTGGAATATTTTTATGATAAAGATAAGAATACAAACTATATAAGCAGAATTGTGTATGCGGTTAACGAAAATGTGAATACGCAATATTACAATACTGTCCGATTTTTTTATAAACGAAGAGATCGAACAGAATTTGCATACATACAAGGAATCAAATTAGTAAATGATCGTATCCTGAATAAGGTGGAAGTATCTACAGCAGGAAAATTATTTCGCAAATATCAGGTTAATTATGAAACCATAACCGGAAATTATCAAAGAGTCACTTCACTTCAAGAATTTAATGGAGCTAATGAACCTGCAAATCCGATAATTTTTACTTATAAAGATACTTCTAATTCCTTTGGAGAGTATACCTATGATAAGTCCGAGGCTTTGCGAGAATTGAAACATATAAATTTAACCGGTGATTTTGATGGGGATGGAGAAGTAGATGTTATAGCTTCAGGACTTATGTACAGAGGTTTAATGAGCAATTTGGGGAAAACAAATGATAGGAATTCTGTGAATTATGATGGATTTTTAATAACTCATCCAATTAGTACTGTGACTAATGGAAAACTAAACAATTTTCAATCTATAGCATCGTATAAAGATGAAAGTCCTGCTGGAATTTCTAATATAAATGACCATAGATATGAAACTGAAAATAAATTATTAATAAGTGTATATGATTTTAATAAAAATAACAATAATTTTCAAAAAACATATGTAAAAAAGATCAATTATCCTTATAGGAATAAGTCAAGAGATGAATGTTTTGACATTGTGACAGGAGGAAATAGAATTGTATATGAAACTGCAATAAAAAAAGAGTTTTTAGAAGGAGATTTTAATGGGGATGGAATTTCGGAATTATTAATTTTTGGAGAAGGAATATATGGTTTAACTAAGGCTATTTATACTAATAGAGATCCGAAATTACCGCCTTTAATGGAAATTCCACGTTGTGAATATGAAACTTCAAATTTTTATGCTAGTGTTTATTATGTTGATATGAATCCGGATATCCCGGATGAAAATAGCTATAAAAAATTAAGTCCATACTTTTTTACTTATTCATCAGATAAATTTGTTGTAGATATAGATGGAGACGGAAAATCAGATATATTAAGTTTTCATGGAAAATATTTTTATGTATCATTTTTAAATAAAAATAAGGAGTTTGAGGTTTTATTTAGCGGGGAAATACCAGAGTATGAAAAAGATAAATCTTTATTAATAGGGGATTTTAATGGGGATGGAAAATCGGATCTAATGATACCCGAAAAAGAAGGTTCAAGTGTCTGGTTTATGTATATTTCTACCGGAAAAGGATTTGAAAAGGTGAGGTATGATAATTTTGTAGAATATAAACCATCATGGAAAGGTAGACCATCAGCTAATAGAAGAAGGTATAAAAAATATAGGGCGTTGGATTTAAATAAAGATGGAAAATCAGATTTTATAGAGTCGGAATATGAATCTTGGACAAAAGAACCTAGAAATAGAGATGGTAGAGGTTATATTCGATATTTTGAAAATATTGGAGGTGGAAATAATGGAGAAAATCCGGTTTTTAGAGCTAAAATGGAAAGTGAAGTCCGTTCAGGTGATGGATATAGTAATCCTATTACTTTAATTATAGCAGATTATAAAAATAATGAAAAAACAGGAAATTATGTTTTTGTGCAAGAAAATGAAATATGGAGAGGAGTTTTTAATAAAGACCTAAGAAAAGATCTTTTATTAACAAAGGTAACAGAAGTTAAAGGAAATATCTCTTCAGTAATCGAATATTCTTCTCTAGAACCTAATGAAGCTAATAACGGCTTAGGAAATGTAAACGGATTATACTTTTCATCCAATCAAGAAAACTACCCCTATAAAGAAATTACCAGAATCCCTAATATGGATGTAGTTAGTAAATTATCTGTAACAACCAAGGGAAAAACACTATATCAACGATTTAAGTATTTTGGATTAACAACTCATACCCGGGGACTGGGCTTGCTAGGATTTAAAAAAATAGCTCGTTCTAATTGGATGACAGATGAAAATATAGTAAAAACTTCTATTTGGTCTGTTGAAGAAATGTATCCACAACTCGGTAGAGATGGAAATTTATTTTCTCCGTTAATCTCTTCATGGACTTTCAAAGGAGATAATTATCACTTGATAGCTAATCCTGAAGATAATCAGTTATTAAGTAAAAGTTCGTCTCGTTTCCTTACCGATGAACCCTTACCGGGAATTCATAGTGTTTTATTGAATTATCAAATAGAAAAAGATTTTATTAATGGTACTACCATTACAACAGACAATCAGTATCATGACCATCATAACTTAACACAATCCATTGTAAATAACGGAACAGGCACCATACAAACCAATTATACCTATATAAATAATCCGAGTGGAACCGGGGCGGATTATTATATTGGTAGGTTAGTTCAAAAAACTGAAAAATCTACAGCATATAATGATGTTTATACTACAGAAGAAAAATATTTCTATACAAATAATCTCATTACCCGGACACAGAAAAAAGGGCATAATACAGATTATATTACAGAAGATATGCTTTATGATAATTTTGGGAATGTAATACAAAAAACAGTTTCAGCTCCAGGAGTTTCCTCCCGTACCATAAAAGACGTATATGATGTAACAGGTAGATTTGTAGTACAAAAAACAGATGCAGATAATCTTACAGAATATTTTAGTTACAATAATCTAGGTCAAATTCTATCACATATCAGTCCGTTTCAGGTATCTACCTATACAAAATATGATGACTGGGGTAAATTACAAAAAACAGTTATTAAAGGCGCTTCTTCTACTCCGTCAGTTTCCTATACCGCATATCAAAGAGGAATAGAAGGAGAGGCAGAAATTACTTTTATCAATGAACAAACAGGAGAATATTCCTCCATATATAAAGATATATTGGGGAGAGATATTAAGACAGTCACTAAAGGATTTGCAGATGGAGAATATATTTCAAAACATACAATATACGATGTTTTAGGACGAAAAATAAAGGAGAGTGAGCCAAGTATATTCAATTCATTATTATGGAATACAATAGAATATGATGAGTTGAGCAGGCCGATAAAGCAAACACTATTTACAGGAAAAGAGATAACTACTTCTTATAACGGACTTTCTGCAACTACCTCTGATGGTGTTAAAAAACAGACTATAACAAAAGATGCTAATGGAAATACAGTGAAAGTAATAGATAATGGAGAAACTATTACTTACACTTATTATGCAAATGGAAACCAGAAAACATCAAATTATAAAGGACATATTATAACTACAAAACAAGACGGTTGGGGTAGGAAGATAGAGTTACAAGATCCCTCTGTCAGTACAATGCCCTATACCTATTCTTATAATAACTATGGCGAATTACTAACAGAAACTACTCCGGACGGAACTACAAGCTTTACATATTCCCCAACAGGAAGAGTTTTAACTAAAACAATATCTGGAAACAATACAGATATACAATCTACATATCAATATTCCGATAAAGGGCTATTGTTGAAAGAGACCGGAACTTCTAATGGAGAAAACTATTCTTATTCTTATACATATGATAATATGTATCGCTTGTCTTCTCAAAAGGAAATGACTCCGCAAGCATCTTATCTGAAAGAATTTACTTACGATCAGTGGGGAAGAGAGTTGATAGAAAAAACTACTACTACTTTCCGAAATTTAACCTCTTCCATTTCGGTGAAAAATGGCTATAATTCCTACAATGGCATTAGAGATAAGGTTATTGAAGTAGGAACCGGAAAAATTTTATGGCAGGTTACTGGAATGAATGAACGAATGCAAGTGCTTTCAGCTAAATTAGGGAATAATATAGCAATTACTAATCAGATAGATGCAGCCGGATTTATGCGTCAGATTGCTCATACAGGAAATATGTCTACCCCTTTATCCCTGAACTATGATTTTAATTGGAAAAGAGGAACGCTGAACTCCCGATACAATCAGTATTACAACTGGAATGAACAGTTTACCTATGACAGTTTTGATCGTTTAGTTTCCTGGTCAGATCCCAATGGAGTAAATACCAATCAATATGCTCCGGATGGACGGATTACCAATAACTCTCAGGTCGGTGAATATCAGTATGATTCTTCTGCCCGGTATAAAAAATCATCAATAAACCTGAATACTATAGGAAAGTCTTATTACGAAAACAGACCTACCCAGCAAATTACGTACAATGTATTTAAAAACCCGGTGGATGTTACTGAAAGAAGTGATAAGATTCATTTTGATTATAATCCTCACAACACTCGTGCACGAGCAGAAATAAGTTCTTCACAGCCGGAAGTTATAACCAAGTATTATTCCGATACGAAAGAGGTGGAAATTTTTTCTACAGCTTCATTCGGATCTGAAGAAGTAAAGATTATCAGCTATATATCCGGAAGTCCTTATGACGCTCCTCTAATTTTTATATCCCGTTTTTCCGGCTCCGGCGGAAACCTTTCAAAAACAGAAGACGCTTTTTACTATTTGCATCGCGATTATCAGGGAACAATTCTTGCTATAAGTAATGAGCAGGGGCAGACTATAGAGCGCCGTTTATTCGATCCTTGGGGGAAAATTATCAAAGTAACCGATAAAAATGGAAATACACAATCGGTAAACCCTCAGTTTACCTTTATAGATCGGGGGTATACAGGTCATGAGCATTTCTTTACCGTAGGATTGATTCATATGAATGGACGTATGTATGATCCGGTGTTAAAACAATTTCTTTCTCCGGATAATAATATACAGGAGCCGTTTAACTCACAAAACTATAACCGGTATGGTTATGTATTGAATAATCCGTTAATGTATACAGATCCGAGTGGGGAGATTTTTGGCTTAGATATAATTTTAAGTGGAGCGATTATAGGAGCTTTTATAGGGGGAGCTACTTATACGGTCTATGCTTTGTATACAGATACCTTTAGTTGGAGTGGATTTACAAAAAGTATATTAACTGGGGGAGCCACAGGAGCTTTAGGAGGAGTAGCTAGTCTTTATGCACCAATAGGAATACTTCCTGGAGCTGGATATGGTGCTGCAACAGGAGGAGTAATAGGTATATTCGGTGCAGCTATAAGTGGAGGAGATATAGTGAAAGGAGGATTATTAGGAGCTGTGACAGGTGGAATTATGGGCGGAGTTATGGGTGGAATAGAAGCACATAAATTAGGAGGAAATATTTGGACAGGATATAGGGAACCACATGAACAAATAGCTACCTCTCCTAATGTAGTGTCAGGTAATACTCCTGTAAAACCAGATATAGAGGAAGTAATAAAAATAAAAACAAAAAATATCTCAGTTTCTGAAAGTGGATATCCTAGAGGAGAAAAATGGGGATTAAATGCAGTAACAATGAAGGTGCCTAAAGGATATACTTTTAGAGATGGTTATTTTATAAATAATACAACGGGAGCTAAAGCATTAGCTGTAACAGTTCCTAGTATATGGGGGCATGGGAGTTCAAATATTCATTTTGCGACAGCAGCTTTTGCGTCTAAAGAACAATTGACATCAACATTCTTTCATGAGATGGGGCATGTAATTCATATTAAATTAGGATTATCACAATTAGCAGATGTTCCAGGTGCTGGAATAGGGTTTGATAATTATGGACATGCAGCTATCTATAAAATGCAATATAATTTATTGAAAATGAATGGGTGGCTAAATAAAGGGTTGAATGGTTTTGGAAACGGTGTGGATAGATATTTGTTAGGTGCTTCTAATGAAATAGCAGAACAATATCCTAAGTTATATAATTCAATTAAAATATTAGAAAGGATTATAAAATTTTAATAAAATGAATATCATTGTATATTATATAATTTTACTCTTAGTATTAGTTTCTTGCATAAAAAAAGAAACAAATACAAAAAAGAATGAGAATGGAATAGAAATGATGGCTACTTTTAATAAAAAAGATACAGTTTTAACCATAGAATATATTAATAAAACAGATACCAATTATTTTTTTATAGGAAATAGGTTCTCTTTTGTAGATAAACGAAATTCATGCTATTTTTTATATCCTGTATTAAGTAGAAAAATTAATAAATTAGAAGGATATGAAACACTATTTGGTTTTTATAAAATAGAAGGCTCATATGATTTGTTAAGTATGATAACATTAAATAAAAAGATAGATTCAATCTATCCATCACGATGTAATTATGTTCCTGAAAATAACTATGGGATAGGGAATGATAGTATATTAATTTGTTTATTTGAGGGGATTTGTATTAATAAAAAGAGTAAAGTAGCTTTATTGTATAAATTTGATTATAATGGAGATGCTTTAAATAATCAATTTGAATATGCCGTACGATCCGAGATGTCTAGATCCTCTGTTCTACAAAATAGATTGAAAGCGTTTGAAAATATAAAGTTAAAAGGATATTATCCTTATAAAAAAGATATTTATATAAGAGATACTCTAAAAGTCAAATATGATTAAAATAATAAATAGATTTTGGAAAAGGAAGATGAAGGTATAGTGATTCTACAGGATCTTCAAAAGATGATAATTCTCCATTTTATTACATTAAATCTGAATTGAAAATGATTAATGGAAGAGGAGGTTATACAACAACATTTATGGATGCTCCTCGAAGAAATTTAAAATCCTTCAATATTTGGTGGAGAGCTAAATTATCTTTAACAGGAAGAATAGGAAATATCACAACACTATAATAATATAAGGAGAGTAAATTTGGTATCATTTATAATAAGATTAAATCATTAGGAAATGTTAAGATTAAATAAAATATTGTTACTTATGTTGCTTTTTATAAGTGGATGTAAAAAAAAAGAAAATTTTAATCTAAATGAAGAAATAGAGATGTCATATCAATTTGTTAAAAGAGATTCTTTGTTTCAAGTTACATTATTTAATCATTCAAATAAAAAATATTTTTTAATACCAGTATTAATTGAAGATATAAAATATAATACTAATTTAAATAGTGAATTAGTTGCCGGACACTTTAATGTTATGTTAATCCGTGTTGAAGGAGAGAGTAGTATTTATTATAGAAAAAAACTTAATTTATTAATGGATTCAATTATAACAGGAGTTGATTACAATAAATATTTCCCTGATACAAGAAAACTAGATTCTTTATATTATTTTAACAGATTAATTAGTATTGATTCCAAAAAGGATATTAAGCTAATTTATAAATTATCAATAGATAAGAATATGCAAAAACATATAAAAGGAAAAATATATTTGTTAAATTTTTTCAATGAACTGAAAAATAATAGAATAAAAGGACAAGAAAATTCTGATAGTTTTTATAAAGGAATGAAAAAATTACAAATAGATAATTATGTTATTTATGATAATAAGTGTAAGACTGAAGATACACTTTATTTAGAAAATGAAAATATATTTATTAAATAAAAAATCTTGTAATTTCGAGGTTCTAGTGATTAGAAGAATTTTTGCATTTTCACAGAAATTTCTTATATTTTTTCACAGAGTATTAGCAGTTTGATAGCCTCAGTGGTAGGAATTGGGGGTACGGCTATAGGTGTTAATGGAGATAAGAAAGCTGAAACCCTGTTTTTTTTGTACAGTTAGCGGTGGTTTTAGGTCTGCCTTAATCGGAGGTAATTTCTGGCAGGGAGCTGCCACAGGGTTAATTATTAGTGGGTTGAATAATGAAATGCATAAATTATTTGAAGAATGAGGGTAACAGAAGCCTATCAAACAATTGAATTTTATGAAAATTAACTAAAATTAATTAAGATAATGAAAAAGTAATTTTTATTTTTTATTTTTTATTTTTTTTATCAAGCAATACGCAAGTTTTTGTCAAGGATACAAAAATTAAAATAAGAAAAGAGAGACAAATAATGATAAGATATGAACTGAAAAATAACACACAATATAATTATATTTTTAACCATAATTTAGTTTTCAGTCCTAAATGTAGTGATGTTTAAAACTATACATATATTCAAATGATGGAAGATAATTTACCTATACATGTATCATGCTTTAAAATAGAAAATTATGTACCAGAATAAAAATATACTGTAGTGAAATCTTTTTCAAGTAAAACTTATAGGATTAATATTTCAAAGATAAAGAATAAA
Source organism: Apibacter adventoris (assembly GCF_002964965.1). Classification (NCBI taxonomy): domain Bacteria; kingdom Pseudomonadati; phylum Bacteroidota; class Flavobacteriia; order Flavobacteriales; family Weeksellaceae; genus Apibacter; species Apibacter adventoris. The sequence goes on along the minus strand of NZ_PSZN01000018.1, from coordinate 146,006 downwards.
GAACAAAGAGAAGTTAATATTTCACTAATTTATAGTAAAGTAGATAGGGTTTTAAATCAACCCAATAAAAGAACAGAGAATTTAGAGAAAAGATTTGTTAAATTTATAAAAAAATAAAGCTATAATACTTTATCGGTAAGTTAGAAAGTGTATAGTAAAAGAATTAATACTTATTCCAATAAAGGATAATTCCATAGATTATTCTGCTATGAAAATAAAAATAAATAATAAAAATAACTACAAATGAAAAGTAAATTATTGAGTTTTATAACAATGTTTGGATTAATTATTCAGGCACAAGGTCAAATGCTGGAATTTAAAAATTCCAGAAAAATTAGTCAGAAAGGTGAAAATTTATCCCGATTAGAAATTCATGAACTTATGAAAGATAATCCGGAATCTTTGCACCTGTATAAGTCTGGAAAAACTTTGAGGACTGTGGGGGATATTACCTTTTTTGGAGGATTAATCATTGCCATAGGAGGAGTAGCTTTGAATAATCTTACAGATGTAGGGGATAAAAAGCACTCAATAAACTCATATCCATGGGAGGGATATTATAAAGGGACTTTCTCAGAAAAAAATTATACATTATCTACAGTGAGTTTAATTGTAGGAGGAGCAATGTTGGTTACTACCATTCCTTTAAAAATATCAGGAAAAAAAAGAATTAGAGAATCAGTAAAACAATACAATGAAAGTTTGCAAACTACAGGTATATCTAACCGTATAGACTATAAATTAGCAATTATAAGTAATCAAGAAGGAGTAGGTATTAAATTAACATTTTAAAATTCAGAATTTGGTAAATTTTTTTATAAAAAAATATAATTTCCTATTTCCTTAAAATAGAGAAAAATGAAATAATCCATAAAATATAAAAAATTTTGAATCAGAATGTTAAAATATTAGGATTTTTTTTATACTTTTGCAATCCGAAAAAATTATAAATAACAGAAATGTCAGGAATTATTGGAAAAAAAATCGGTATGACCAGTTTATTTGACGAACAAGGGAAAAACATCCCATGTACCGTTATACAAGCAGGTCCATGTTCGGTTTTACAGGTCAGAACCGTAGAAAAAGATGGCTACTTTGCCGTTCAGGTCGGTTTCGATGACAGAAGTGACAAGAATGTAGGAAAAGCATTGGCAGGTCATTTCAAAAAAGCAGGTTCTACTCCCAAAAGAAAAATAGTGGAGTTTAATCATGGATTTCATGATTTGAAATTAGGAGATGAAATAACAGTAAAACTATTCTCAGAAGGAGAGTATGTAGATGTAACAGGAACTTCTAAAGGAAAAGGATTTCAAGGGGTGGTTAAAAGACACGGTTTTGGAGGTGTTATGCAGTCAACACACGGTCAGCATAATCGATTAAGAGCACCTGGTTCTATCGGAGCGGGGTCAGATCCATCCAGGGTATTTAAAGGAATGAGAATGGCTGGAAGAATGGGGGGTAACCAAGTTACAGTTCAAAATCTGCAAGTAATAAAAGTGGACGAAGAAAAAAATCTTTTAATAGTAAAAGGTGCGGTTCCTGGTCCTAAAAATTCATATGTAATTATAAGAAGATGGAATTAATAGTACTAGATAAAAGCGGGAAAGAAACAGGAAGGAAAGTTTCTTTAGATGATGCTATATTTGGAATAGAACCTAATGAGCATGTAGTTTATTTAGAAGTAAAACAATATTTAGCAGCACAAAGACAAGGAACGCATAAATCCAAAGAAAGATCAGAAATAAGCGGTTCTACTCGTAAACTTCATCGTCAGAAAGGTACCGGAGGGTCTCGTAAAGGAGATATAAAAAACCCATTGTTTAAAGGCGGTGCAAGAGTGTTTGGGCCTAAACCCCGAGATTATAGGTTTAAATTAAATAAATCGCTAAAAAGATTAGCGAAAAAATCTGTATTTAGTCAGAAGCTTAAAGAAAATAATCTAAAAGTTGTTGAAGATTTTAAATTTGAAGCCCCTAAAACAAAAGATTTTATTCAGGTGGTTAATAATTTAGGATTAGCTAATAAAAAGACTTTGTTCATATTAGGTGAGTCAAATAAATTTGTATATTTGTCATCTCGAAATTTACAGGATGCTAAAGTGCTAGAATATAGCGAAATAAGCAGTTATGATGTTTTGAAAGCAAATGAAGTAGTTTTATTTGAAGGCTCAATAGAAAAAATTCAAGAAAATTTAAGAAAATAGAATCATGTCTATATTAATAAGACCTGTTATATCGGAAAAAGCAAATTCACTTTCAGAAACTAAAAATCGTTATACATTTTTAGTTAATACCAAAGCGAATAAATCTGAAATTAAACATGCTATAGAGCAAACATATGGAGTAAAAGTTGTGAAAGTAAATACTTTGATTTCTGCTCCGGAAGTAAAAACAAAATTTACTAAATCAGGTTTGCAGGTAGGAAAATCAAATAAGTTAAAAAAAGCAATGGTAGACATAAAAGAAGGTCAGACCATTGATGTATTTGGAACTATATAATTATTAAAAAGAATCATGTCGGTAAGAAAATTAAAACCTATCACCCCCGGACAAAGATTCAGAATTGTTAACAATTTTGAAGAAATTACTACTTCAAAACCAGAAAAATCTCTTTTAAGAGGAATTTCTAAGTCAGGAGGTAGAAATAATACCGGAAAAATGACTATGCGTTATACCGGAGGTGGACACAAGAAACGATTTAGAGAAATCGATTTCAAAAGAAATAAGTTTGGCGTTCCGGCTACTGTAAAATCAGTAGAATATGATCCAAACAGAACGGCATTTATCGCATTATTGGTATATGCTGATGGTGAAAAACGCTATATTGTAGCCCCGCACGGAATAAAGGTTGGGCAAAAACTTATTTCAGGAGAAACCACACCTCCAGAAATAGGTAATGCAATGAAATTAAAGAACATACCTTTAGGTACTGTTATTTCTTGTATAGAATTGCGTCCAGGACAAGGAGCTAAAATGGCAAGAAGTGCAGGAACCAGTGCTCAATTGATTGCAAGGGATGGTAAATATGCCGTTCTAAAAATGCCATCAGGAGAAACACGTATGATTTTAGTAGAATGTATGGCAACAATTGGTTCAATTTCCAATTCAGATCATCAGCTAATCGTATCAGGAAAAGCTGGTAGAAGCAGATGGTTAGGAAGAAGGCCAAGAACAAGACCAGTAGCAATGAACCCTGTAGACCATCCAATGGGAGGTGGAGAAGGTAGATCTACCGGAGGACATCCTAGATCTAGAAAAGGTATGCCTGCAAAAGGATACAAGACTCGTTCAAAAAAGAAAGAATCGAATCGTTATATTTTACAAAAAAGAAAATAATCTGATATGGCACGTTCGTTAAAAAAAGGACCTTACATTCACTATAAATTAAATAAAAAAGTCCAAGCAAATGTAGAATCAGGGAAAAAGGTAGTAATAAAAACTTGGTCAAGAGCCTCAATGATTTCTCCGGATTTTGTTGGGCAAACTTTTGCAGTTCATAATGGAAAACAATTTATTCCAGTATATGTAACTGAAAATATGGTTGGACATAAATTAGGAGAATTTGCTCCTACACGTGTATTTAGAGGTCATGCAGGAAATAAAAATAAAGGCAACAGATAAACAGTAAGCAATGGGTAACAGAAAACAAAATAGTGCAATAGCACGTAAAGAAGCTAAAAAAGACTTAGCTATTGCTCGTCTGAATAATTGTCCTACCTCTCCAAGAAAAATGAGATTAGTGGCTGATATCATTAGAGGAGTTGACGTTGATAAAGCATTATATATTTTAAAATATTCCAAAAAAGAAGCATCTATCAGATTAGAAAAACTTTTATTAAGTGCAATTTCAAATTGGCAGGTAAAAAATGAAGGGAAAGATGTTGAAGAAGCAAAACTATTTGTAAAAGAAATCTTCGTAGATGGTGGCGCTATGTTAAAAAGATTACGTCCTGCCCCTCAAGGTAGAGGCTATAGAATTAGAAAAAGATCTAATCACGTAACAATTATTTTAGGGAATAAAAACGAAGTAAATTAATTATGGGACAAAAGACAAATCCAATAGGTAATAGATTAGGTATCATCCGTGGTTGGGATTCTAATTGGTATGGTGGAAAAAACTTTGGAGATAAAATAGCAGAAGATTACAAAATAAGAAGATATTTAGAAGCTCGTTTATCAAAAGCAGGTGTTTCCAGAATTTACATCGAAAGAACTCTAAAATTAGTTACCATTACAATTACCACTGCGCGTCCGGGAATTATTATCGGTAAAGGAGGACAAGAAGTAGATAAACTAAAAGAAGAGTTAAAAAAGATTACGAAAAAAGAAATTCAAATTAACATATTTGAAATTAAACGCCCAGAACTGGATGCTAAATTAGTAGCAGAAAGTGTAGCTCGTCAAATAGAAAGTCGTATTTCCTATAGAAGGGCAGTAAAAATGGCGATAGCTTCTACAATGAGAATGAATGCAGAAGGTATTAAAATTATGATTTCTGGACGTTTAAACGGAGCTGAAATGGCAAGATCTGAATCTTTTAAAGAAGGAAGAATTCCATTATCTACTTTCCGTGCAGATATTGATTATTACATTGCCGAAGCCCATACCACTTATGGCCGTTTAGGTGTAAAAGTATGGATTATGAAAGGTGAAGTATATGGTAAGAGAGAATTATCTCCATTAGTAGGTCTTCAAAAAAAGACTCAAAAAAGAAAAGTTAAAGAAAGAAGATAAATATCTTAGGTAATTATGTTACAACCAAAAAGAACAAAGTTCCGTAAAATGCAGAAAGGCCGAATGAAAGGTCTTTCTTACAGAGGAAACCAACTAGCATACGGAACCTTCGGAATAAAAGCGTTAGATTCAGTATTCATTACTGCAAGACAAATAGAAGCAGCTCGTATAGCTGCGACTCGTTATATGAAAAGAGAAGGTCAGTTATGGATAAAAATATTTCCAGATAAGCCTATTACAAAAAAACCAGCCGAAGTACGTATGGGTAAAGGTAAAGGTGCTGTTGAATATTGGGTGGCGAGAGTAACTCCAGGAAGAATTCTATTTGAAGTAGGAGGAGTTCCTTATGATGTCGCTAAAGAAGCATTACGTTTAGCTGCTCAAAAGCTTCCTGTTAAAACTAAGTTTGTTGTTGCAAATGATTTTGTACAATCCTAAAATTAAGATCAATGAAAGCAATAGATATTAAAAATTTAAATCAGGAAGAAGTAAAAGCAAAATTAGCTGAAAAAAAAATAGAGTACGCAAAGCTAAAAATGTCACATAAAATATCTCCAATTGAAAATCCAATTCAATTACGAGAATTAAGGAAAACAATAGCAAGGTTGGCGACAGCCCTTAAATAATAAAATATCCGAAAAGAAGTTAATTTCAAATATGGAAAGAAATTTAAGAAAAGAAAGGATCGGAGTAGTATCTAGTAACAAAATGAATAAAACAATTGTTGTTAGTGAAGTTTCAAGAATAAAACATCCCATGTATGGAAAGTTTATTATGAAAACTAAAAAATATACAGCTCACGATGAAAAGAATGAATGCAACGAAGGAGATACCGTTCGCATTATGGAAACTCGTCCATTGAGCAAAAATAAAAGATGGAGATTAATAGAAATATTAGAAAGAGCAAAATAATACAGTTATGTTACAAACAGAATCAAGATTAAAAGTGGCAGATAATACAGGAGCAAAAGAAGCTTTGGTTATTAAAGTATTAGGTGGCTCAAGAAGAAGATATGCATCAGTAGGTGATAAAATTGTTGTAACGATTAAAGATGCAACTCCATCTGGAAATGCAAAAAAAGGACAGGTATCAAAAGCTGTTGTTGTAAGAACTAAAAAAGCGGTAAGAAGAAAAGATGGTTCTTATATTAGTTTTGAAGATAATGCTTGTGTTTTATTGAACGCTGCAGGAGAAATGAGAGGAACCCGTGTTTTTGGGCCGGTTGCTAGAGAATTAAGAGATAAAGAGTATATGAAAATAATTTCATTAGCTCCTGAGGTATTATAAGCAAAGATTAAGAAAATGGCAAAAATAAAAATTAAAAAAGGAGATAAAGTTCAGGTTCTTGCAGGAGCTTATAAAGGAAAGCAAGGACAGGTATTAGTCGTATATCCTGATAAAAATAGAGCTATAGTAGAAGGTGTTAATATAGTTAAAAAACATAAAAAACCTTCTGCAGAAAGTCCTCAAGGTAGTATTATTGAAAAAGAAGCTACCATTCACATATCTAATTTAGGTCTATTAGATCCTAAAACAGGAAAACCTACACGTATTAGTTATAAAATAGAAGGAGATACGAAAGTAAGAGTTGCAACTAAATCAGGACAGGCAATTTAAAAAAGGAAATTATGCAATATATAGCAAGACCCAAAAAATTATATAAAGATAAAATTATCTCTGCACTTAGAGAAGAGTTTGGATATAAATCTGTGATGCAGGTACCTAAATTACAAAAAATTGTAATTAGCCAAGGTTTAGGTTCTGCTACTGCCGATAAAAAAATCGTTGATTATGCAGTTGATGAAATATCATTAATAGCTGGTCAAAAAGCAGTAGCCTGCTTATCAAAAAAAGATGAAGCTGGATTCAAACTAAGAAAAGGAATGCCTATCGGTGCAATGGTTACTTTAAGAGGAGATAAAATGTATGAATTTTTAGATCGATTAGTTTCTTCTGCACTACCTCGTGTACGTGATTTTAATGGAATTAAAGCAGACGGATTCGATGGTAGAGGAAATTATAATTTAGGAATCACAGAACAAATTATATTTCCTGAAATAGATATTGATAAAGTAAAAAAAATTCAAGGAATGGATATTACTTTTGTAACTAGTGCAAAAACTGATAAAGAAGCAAAAGCACTTTTAACTCATTTTGGTTTACCATTTAAAAAGAACTAAACAAAAATATGGCAAAAGAATCAATGAAAGCGCGTGAGCGCAAAAGAGAAGCATTAGCTGCTAAATATGCCGCCAAAAGAAAAGCTTTAAAAGAAGCTGGAGATTATGAAGCTCTTCAGAAATTACCTAAAAATTCTTCTCCCGTAAGGTTGCATAATAGATGTAAACTAACCGGAAGACCAAGAGGATATATGAGAGTTTTTGGAATTTCTAGAGTTACCTTTAGAGAAATGGCAAATGAAGGGTTAATACCAGGAGTTAAAAAGGCTAGTTGGTAATAATAGAAATAAAATATGAATTTTAAAAGTAGAATCTTATATTCTATACTCTAAAATTAAAAAAAATATGGTAACAGATCCAATCGCAGATTATTTAACAAGAATAAGAAATGCAATGATGGCAGGACATAAAGTGGTAGAAATTCCTGCGTCTAAAATAAAAAAAGAAATTACTAAAATTCTTTTTGATCAAGGATATATCCTTAATTATAAGTTTGAAGAAGGAACAGTACAAGGTATTATCAAGATAGCTTTGAAATACGACAAATTTACTAATCTTCCTGCTATCAAAAATATACAGAGAGCTTCAAAACCAGGATTGAGAAAATATTCAGGTTCAAAAGATCTTCCAAGAGTATTAAATGGTTTAGGTATTGCTATTATTTCAACTTCTAAAGGTGTAATGACTGATAAAAAAGCACGTCAGGAAAATGTAGGAGGAGAAGTTATATGTTATGTTTATTAAAAAATTGAAGAAATGTCAAGAATAGGAAAATCTATTATAAATATACCTACAGGAACAACAGTTGAATATAATAACAATCTTGTGACTGTAAAAGGAAAAAATGGCGAGCTTAAACAACAACTTACTGGAGGAATTGCTTTAAATATAGAAAACTCACAAATTACTATAGAAAGACCTTCAGATAACAAAGAACATAAAGCTTTACATGGATTATACAGAGCTTTAGTGAATAATATGATTATAGGTGTTTCTGAAGGATTTACAAAAAAATTAGAATTAGTTGGTGTAGGTTACAGAGCTTCAAACCAAGGACAAAAATTAGAATTAGCCTTAGGTTTTTCCCATTTAGTAGTTTTAGAAGTACCTAAAGAAGTAAAAGTAGAAACTTTAACAGAAAAAGGAAAAAATCCAATAATTACCTTATCTTCGCATGATAAATATTTGTTGGGTATGGTATGTGCTAAAATTAGATCACTTCGTAAACCAGAACCATACAAAGGAAAAGGTGTAAGATTTGTAGGTGAACAAATTAGAAGAAAAGCTGGTAAATCCGCATAAAAAAATTAAGTTATGGCATTAACTAAAGAAGAAAAAAGAATAAGAGTAAAAAGAAGAGTACGTAAAAATATTTTTGGATCTGCTTCTAAACCTCGTTTATCTGTATATAGAAGTAATAAAGATATTTACGCTCAACTTATAGATGATACTACTGGTAAAACATTAGCTTTCGCATCTTCGCGTGAGAAAGAAGTGGCCAGTCTTAATGGTACTAAATCTGAAATCTCTACAATTGTAGGTAAAAAAATTGCAGAAAGAGCAAAAGCAACAGGAATAGAAACTGTAGTATTCGACAGAAATGGTTTTGTTTATCATGGTAGAGTTAAAGCTCTAGCAGATGGTGCTAGAGAAGCAGGTTTAAAATTTTAATACATCAGAATTATGTTAGGAATAAAAAATATTGAAAGAGTAAAACCTGGAGGTTTAGAATTAGTAGATCGATTAATCGGAGTACAAAGGGTAACTAAAGTAACTAAAGGAGGACGTGCTTTTGGATTTTCTGCTATTGTTGTAGTAGGTGATGAAAAAGGTGTGGTTGGCTTTGGTTTAGGTAAATCTAAAGAAGTTGCCAGTGCTATCTCAAAAGCTATTGAAGATGCAAAAAAGAATTTGGTAAGAGTTCCTGTATTAAACGGTTCGCTTCCACATGAACAATCAGCAAGTTATGGAGGTGCTAATGTTTTTATCCGTCCGGCATCTCACGGAACAGGATTAATTGCAGGTGGAGCTGTACGTGCAGTACTTGAATCTGCAGGGATTAAAGACGTTCTTTCCAAATCAAAAGGATCTTCTAATCCGCATAATGTTGTTAAAGCAACTGTTAAGGCTCTTTTAAATTTAAGAAGTGCAGAAACAATTGCTATACAAAGAGGAGTTTCACTATCTAAAGTATTCAAAGGATAAAAAATGGCTAAGATTAAAATAACCTTAAAAAGAAGTTCAATAAAACGACCTAAAAATCAAAAATTAACGTTAGAATCTTTAGGTTTAACAAAGTTAAATAAAACTGTTGAACATGAAGCAACCCCTCAAATTTTAGGTATGGTTGCAGTAGTAAAACATTTAGTAACTGTAGAAGAATAATAAAAATGAATTTACATACTTTAAAGCCAGCAAAAGGATCTACACACAATAGTAAAAGGTTAGGTAGAGGACAAGGAAGCGGAAAAGGAGGAACATCTACTAAAGGACATAAAGGAGATAAATCACGTTCAGGACATAAAGACAAAATAGGTTTTGAAGGTGGACAAATGCCTTTACAAAGAAGAATTCCTAAATTTGGATTTAAAAATATTAATAGAAAAGAATATATAGGTATAAATTTAGATACTCTTCAGAATTTAATAGATACTAAAAAAATTACTGGTGATATAACTAAAGAAATATTAGTTCAGAATGGTTTAGCATCTAAAAATGATTTAATAAAAATATTAGGAAGAGGTGAACTTAAATCATCTATTAATATTACAGTAGATAAATTTACAGCTTCTGCAAAAGAAGCTATAGAAAAAGGAGGAGGACAGGCTAACACCTTATAAAAGTAACATGAAAGCATTTATACAGACATTAAAAAATATCTGGAGCATTAAAGAATTAAGAGAAAAACTTATCTTTACTTTTGCTTTAATATTAGTATATAGGTTTGGAACACATGTTCCTTTACCTTCAATTAATATGGTAGAAGTAGATAATATTCTTGATATTTATAAAAATAATGGAGGTAACCAGCAAGCTACAGGATTGTTAGGGTTATTATCTTCATTTACAGGAGGAGCTTTCAGTAAAGCTTCTATATTTGCTTTGGGTATTATGCCTTATATATCTGCATCTATTGTTGTTCAGTTAATGGGGTTAGCAATTCCATATATTCAAAAATTACAAAAAGAGGGTGAAAGTGGTCGTAAAACTGTAAATCAAATAACCAGATGGTTGACTATCATTATATGTTTGATTCAGGCACCCGCCTATTTAACTTCTATAACACAAGTTTTTTTACCTTATGAACAGTTTAGAAGTGCCTATTTAGTAGACCCTCATAGTGTAATGCTATTTTGGGTACCAAGTATTATTATATTAATATCAGGTACTATATTTGCGATGTGGATGGGTGAAAAAATTACAGATAAAGGAATAGGAAATGGAATATCTATCTTAATTATGGTAGGTATTTTAGCTGGCTTTCCGACAGCGTTTGTAAAAGAAGTTGGAATTCAAATGGGAGATACAGGTAAGGGATTAATTATGATTTTAGTTGAAGTGCTAGTATGGTTATTCGTAATTATTCTATGTATTATGTTAACTGTAGCTGTGAGAAAAGTTCCAGTTCAATATGTAAGTAGAACCAAGTCAGGATCTTTACGATCCATAACCAATGCTGCTAGACAATATATTCCCTTAAAAGTAAATGCAGCTGGTGTTATGCCAATTATATTTGCTCAAGCATTAATGTTTATTCCAGGATTAATTGTTAAATCTGATACTACCAACAATACCTTCTGGGCAGGCTTTAGTCAGGTTTTTAGTTGGCAATATAATACTCTGTTTGCTATATTAATAATTGTTTTCACCTTTTTTTACACAGCAATTACCATCCCTGTAAATCAAATGGCAGATGATTTAAAAAGGAATGGAGGATTAATACCTAGGGTAAAACCTGGTCAAGAAACTGCTGATTATTTAGATGATGTTTTATCTAAAATTACACTACCAGGAGCTATTTATTTAGCTTTAATAGCAATTCTACCAGCAATTGTTAAAATTATCGGTCTTACGGCAACAGATAGTTTTGCTTTATTTTTCGGAGGAACTTCGTTATTAATTATGGTAGGAGTTTTATTAGATACAGTACAACAAATCAATACATATCTGTTAAATCATCATTATGATGGTTTAATGCAGTCAAGATTAAGTAGAAATCCTCATTAATTATATATGGCAAAACAAAAGCATATAGAGCAAGACGGAACAATTATTGAAGCATTATCTAATGCAATGTTCCGAGTAGAATTAGAGAACGGACACATTTTAACTGCACATATCTCAGGAAAAATGAGAATGCATTATATTAAATTATTACCTGGAGATAAAGTAAGACTAGAAATGTCACCTTATGATTTATCTAAAGGGAGAATCACTTTCAGATATTAAAAAAAAAAGAAATGAAAATAAGAGCATCACTTAAAAAAAGAAGTTCAGATTGCAAAATTGTAAGACGTAAAGGACGTCTGTATATCATAAACAAAAAGAATCCTAAATTTAAACAAAGACAAGGTTAATACTATGGCTAGAATTTCCGGTGTAGATTTACCAAAAAATAAAAGAGGAGTTATTGGACTTACCTATATTTACGGTATTGGAAAAAGTACTGCAGCAAAAGTTTTAAAAGATGCAGGAATTAGTGAAGACAAAAAAGTTTCAGAATGGAATGATGATGATATTAATAATATTAGAAAGTTTATTTCTGAAAACGTAAAAGTAGAAGGAGAATTACGTTCTGAAATTCAATTAAATATTAAACGTTTAATGGATATAGGATGTCAGAGAGGAATTAGACATCGTTTAGGATTACCTTTAAGAGGGCAAAGAACTAAAAATAATTCACGTACAAGAAAAGGTAAGAGAAAAACAGTAGCTAATAAGAAAAAAGCCACTAAATAATAAATAGTAACCAATGGCAAAGACAGCATCAAAAACAACTAAGAAAAGAAAAGTTAAAATTGAAGCAGTAGGAGAAGCACATATTCAAGCTTCCTTTAATAATATAATTATTTCTTTAACCAATAAAAACGGAGAGGTAATTTCTTGGGCTTCTGCAGGTAAGATGGGCTTTAAAGGGTCTAAAAAAAATACTCCATATGCTGCTCAAATGGCTGCTGAGAATTGTTCTCAGACAGCGTATGAATTAGGGTTAAGAAGAGTGAAAGTTTTTGTGAAAGGTCCGGGTGCAGGAAGAGAATCTGCTATACGTACCATACACAATTCAGGTATTGAAGTAAGTGAAATTATAGATGTTACTCCAATTCCTCACAATGGATGTAGACCCCCTAAAAGAAGAAGAGTTTAATAATTATTAAATTAAAAAATGGCAAGATATATTGGTCCAAAAACGAAAATAGCTCGAAAATTCGGACAGGCTATTTATGGAGAAGATAAGTATTTTGAAAGAAGAAAATTTCCTCCAGGACAACATGGTCCGAATAAAAGAAGAGGTGCTAAAAAATCTGAATATGCAATTCAGTTAGCAGAAAAACAAAAAGCTAAATATACTTATGGTATTTTAGAAAGACAGTTTGCTAATTTATTTGATAAAGCACAAAGAAATAAGGGAATCACTGGTGAAGTATTATTACAACTTTGTGAATCTCGGTTAGATAATGTAACCTATAGAATGGGGTTATCTAATTCTAGAGCAGGTGCTCGTCAATTAGTTTCTCATAAACACATTACCGTAAACGGAGAAATAGTTAATATTCCTTCTTACTTATTGAAGCCGGGAGATGTTGTTGGGGTAAGAGAAAAATCTAAATCATTACAAGTAATTAAAGATGCTTTAGTTAATAATTCTCATAAATCCTATGAATGGTTAGTGTGGAATGATGAAAAACTTACAGGTGAATTTAAAGTTTTACCTGAGAGAATTCAAATTCCTGAAGATATCAAAGAACAATTGATAGTCGAATTATATTCTAAATAATTTAAAAATTAGCTAAAATTTATATGGCAATTTTAAACTTTATAAAACCTGATAAGGTTATTTTAATTGAATCTGATGATTTTAGAGGACAATTCGAATTCAGGCCTTTAGAGCCTGGATTTGGATTGACTGTAGGTAATTCTTTAAGACGAGTTTTGCTATCATCATTAGAAGGTTATGCTATAACATCTATTAAGATAGAAGGAGTAGATCATGAATTTTCTACTATTCCTGGTGTTATTGAAGATGTTACTGAAATCATTTTAAATCTAAAAAAAGTTAGGTTTAAAAATCAAATTAATAAGGGAGGAAATGAAGCTGTAACTGTTCAAGTTTCAGGAAAAACAGAATTAACAGCAGGTGAATTAGGTAAATTTATATCATCTTATCAAGTGCTAAATCCTGATTTGGTAATTTGCCATATGGATAAATCTGTTAATCTAAATATAACTTTTACTATAGATAAGGGTAGAGGATATGTTCCTGCAGAACAAAATAAATCAAATCATGCGCCGGTAGGCACTATTGCTATTGATTCTATATATACACCAATTAGAAATGTAAGTTATAGTGTAGAAGATTATCGTGTAGAACAAAGAACAGATTATGAAAAATTGGTTTTAGATATTCAGACTGATGGTTCTATAACACCTCAAGAAGCTTTGACTGAAGCAGCTAAGATATTAATTCATCATTTTATGTTATTTTCTGATGAGAGAATTACTCTTGAAGCTGATGTAGTAGCTTCTACAGATACTTATGACGAAGAAGCGCTTCATATGAGGCAATTACTGAAAACCAAATTAGTAGATATGGATTTATCTGTTAGAGCTTTAAATTGTTTAAAAGCAGCTGAAGTAGAAACTTTAGGAGAGTTAGTTTCTTTTACAAAATCAGATTTAATGAAGTTTAGAAACTTTGGTAAAAAATCTCTAACAGAATTAGAAGATTTAGTATATTCAAAAAATCTTACTTTTGGGTTAGATGTTTCAAAATATAAATTAGACGCAGAATAATAAGAAATCATGAGACACGGTAAAAAGTTTAATCATTTAGGGAGAACAGCTTCACATAGAAAAGCAATGCTTTCAAATATGGCTTCATCTCTTATATTACATAAAAGAATAAATACAACTGTAGCTAAGGCTAAAGCCTTAAGAACATATATTGAGCCTCTCTTAACTAAATCTAAAGAAGATACAACTCATAACCGAAGGATCGTTTTTAGTTATTTACAAAATAAGGAAGCGGTAACTGAACTTTTTAGAACAGTTGCGCCTAAAATTTCTTCAAGAAATGGAGGATATGCTAGAATAATTAAAACTGGATTTCGTTTAGGAGATGCAGCAGATACTGCATTAATTGAATTAGTAGATTTTAATGAATTGTATACATCAAAAGATACTGTAAAGAAAACTACTAGGAGAAGTCGACGCACTACAACAAAAAAAGTTGATCAGGTAGTTGATAAAGCACCTTCAGAAAATGAAGAAACTAAAAATGATGATTCATCATCAGAAGGAAAAGAAGTTCAATAAAGAATAATATTTAATTAAACTAAAAAAACAACTCAAATTTATTTGAGTTGTTTTTTTAGTTTAAAACGTTTTTTCTGTAGATAATTCTAATAATTTATACCAGTCCTCAAGGCTAAGTTTAATATTAAATGCCTTACTTTGTAACTTTATTCTTTCAATATTTGTACTTCCTAAAATTGGAGTAATTTTATAAGGAGGTTTTAATGTCCAGGCTAATAATATTTGATTAATTGAGGCATCATATTTTTTTGCCATTACTGCGAGTGCCTCGTTTAATTTTTGATTTGAATTTGTTTTGTTGGAAAAATAATTGCCTAAAGGTGAGTAGATTTGAGTTTTTTTATTAAGGTAACCCAATTGTAATAGGGTTTCATTAAATAAGGCTAAAGGCTTTATTAAAGAAAATTCTATTTGATTAGTTATTAATGGTATTTTTTTATTGAGAGCATCGAAAGCAAATGTTGAAAAATTACATACTCCAAAATATTTCACTTTTCCACTTAATTTCAGTTCTGTAAAAGTAGTGCCTAATTCTTCAAGGTTTATTAAATAATCTTGTCCTTGTATAAAAAGTACGTCAATATAATTTGTTTTCAAATTTTGAAGTGTATTATCTACAGTTGTAATAATATGTTTTTTTGAAGTATTATAAGTTTTGATTTTATTATTAAACCCCGATTGATAATAAAGGATTCCACATTTTGTTGATATTTTAATGTTATCTCTATTTATACCTGTTTTTTGTAATGCATTTCCAAATAAGTTCTCAACACTATAATCACCACTAATGTTAACCAAATCAAATTTTAAAAGATTTTCATTATAGCATTCTTTAATTAGATCTGCCGATTGATCAATTGAGAAATTTTTACCATTAGTTCCCCAATTCATAGTACTAATAACTAAGTCTGGTTTCATAATTTATTTTTTATAAAGTTATAAAAATAAAAATACCTCTCATTTATGAGAGGTATTTTTATTTTTTTTTTATATTATTTTTAGTCTAGTAACTTAAATATAACTCTTCTATTTTCTCTATTTTTCCATTCTGGACACTTATTGGCCGGTTTACATTCCGGATATTTTGGATCAGAGAATCCCAAACCTTTTCCAGTTAATTGATAAGGGGTAACCCCTTTAGATACAAGATATTTTATAACAGAAGTTACACGTCTTTTAGATAAGCTGAAATTGTATGCATCATTTCCTCTAGCATCTGTGTGACCTTCCACTAAAAATCGGGTGTCTTTACCATAATTTTTGATTATATCAGCCACATTATCTAATATAGGTTGAGATTCTAGTAAAATTTTATCTGAATCTAAATTAAATTGGATTCCCCCCATAGTAGCTATAATATTATTAACAACATCGGGAACTTCTTTAGCTTCTGGACATCCGTTTAGTTCAGGGTTTTCTGTATTCGCTTTTCCTGGGAAGGTAGGACATTTATCATATAGATCTATAATTCCATCCATATCAACATCTAAGGCTCTACCAGAACCATCAACTCGTGCTCCTTTAGGAGTGTCTAATTCACGATCCCAGTCATCACAAACACCATCATCATCTTTATCTCCAAATACACAAACTTCTAACTGATTATTCGCATTATCATTAATTTTTGTAAATATTTCTCTTAATGGATCAACCCAACCTAGATATTCATTATGTTTACCAATTTTATATGTAACCCCTAAAGAAGTAGTTATAAAATTATCTGAGCTTCCTCCGGAATGAAATTCAGTATAATGGCCAGTTTTTCCAGAACCATCAAATTGTTCATCTCCAGTTACCACATACATAGCTTTGAAAATAGCATCCCATTTGTTATTTATTTTATATACCAAACCTCCTCCAACTTGTGCGAATAAAGATCCAACACCCATATCTTCATCAGCAGTTTTAGTATATTTTGTTTCTCCTAAAGTCATATCTTTTCTGTATGCTTTATATTGGATGGTTCCTACACCTGCATAAACATGAGCTGCCCATCTATATGGAGACCTATTATCAATACGTCTAAAAAGTGAAGAAACATTTAAATCTCCCAATAGTGTAATTCCAAAGTATTTTGTTTTTGCATCAATTTGGTCATTACCATATCCCTGCCTAGATTCACCAAACTGTCCTAATAAACTTAATCCAAATACATGAGAAATTTGTTTATTAATGGAAGCTTGAAAATCATAACCAACTCTCCAAGATCCAGACATACCATTATCAATAGATGTAAAGTCAGCTGCTTGAAGCCATGGAATACCTCCAAATATGGAAACAGACCAATCATTAAATTGCTTTTGATCGTTAGTAAATTTTACATAATCCTCAGAGAAATCACTACTATTTACTTCTTGAGATTGTGCTTTAAGAGCGTAAAAAACTATTAATACAAATAGAATATATTTTTTATTCATAGCTATTATTTAATTAGTAATATAAATATTTTTATAACTTTATCCAGAGAGTAAAAGTATTATTTTTTTTTGAAATAAAAAAAAATTAAATTAACTCATATATTATTTTTTTGGAAAAAGTTCTTTTTTTTGTATGAGCTTTATGGGGAATTACTAGCTTTTTAGATTCATAAATTATGTTATTAAAATAAATTATATCAATATCAATAATTCTGTCTTCATATGTTCCAGAATAAGAAGAATCCCTTATTCTTCCTAAATCTTGTTCAATCTTTTTTAATTGTTTTAATAATTGCATGGGAGATAAATAAGTTTCAATAATAATTCCAAGGTTTAAATAGGTATTAGAAGAATTATATCCTTCAGGCAAAGTTTTTATTATGTTAGATTTTTTTTTAATAGATCCAATTGATTCATTAATAAGTGATAGAGCGGTAGATATGTTTTTCATTTTATCTCCTAAATTACTTCCGAGTAACAAAATAGCTTTATTCATATACTAATAATAAAATTTAATTATTACAAAGAAATGAAAAAATTTACAATTCAGGTAATGGCAACCATTGTAGGGATATTATCGTTAATAGGTATATCTGTTATAGGGTTAATTTTATTAGGAATAATAATTCCTTCTTTATTCTCTGGAGTGGAAGATAATTCTGTTTTAGAAATAACTTTAAATAAACCTGTTTTGGAAAGCCCAAGTGAAAAATCAATATCTATATTTTCACTAGAGGACAAAACTAATTTATATCTTAATGATATATTAAACTTAATTAAGCATGCTAAAACTGATGAAAAAATAAAAGGGATTAGTTTAAAATTAACTAACCCGGATGTTGGATATTCTGAAATATCTGATATAAGGCAAGCATTACTAGATTTTAAAGAAAGCAAAAAATTTGTTTATGCTTATAGCAATGATTGTTCACAAAAAGCTTATTACTTAGCCTCAGTATCGGATAGTTTGTTTTTAAATCCTAATGCCATAGTAGAGCTAACCGGTTTATCAACAGAAATTATGTTTTTTAAAAATTTAGGAGAAAAATATGGGATTGATTTTGATGTAGTGCGTCATGGGAAATATAAGTCTGCTGTAGAACCCTATTTGAGGAATAATCTTTCTGAAGAAAATCGGTTACAATTAACAGAACTTTTAGGTAATTTATGGACTAAAATTTCAACAGATATTGCAGTTTCTCGAAAAGTATCTACACAAGATATTAATATATCTACGGACAGTTTATTTGGATTTATTTCAAATTTATCTTTAAAGCATAAATTGGTAGATAAATTAGTTAATGAGTCCGAATATGATCAAATTATTAAAAATAAATTAGGAATTTCTAAAGATAAAAAGATAAATAGAATTACTTTATCAAAATATAAAGAAAATGTAAATCTGGATTTAAATACAAAAAATAAAATAGCAATACTATATGCTGTTGGAGAAATATATACAGGAAAAGGAGATGATGCAGTCTATTCTAAGACTTTTATTAAACAAATTAAAGAAATAAAAGAAGATGAAAATATTAAAGCAGTTGTTTTAAGAATAAATTCACCGGGAGGCAGTGCGAATGCCTCAGCTGAAATATTATATGAATTAGAACAGCTTAAAAAGGTAAAGCCATTAATTGTTTCATTTGGTGACGTGGCTGCATCCGGTGGATATTATATAGCCATGGCAGCTGATAAAATTTACGCTCAAGAAAATACTATAACAGGTTCTATAGGTGTGTTGGGAATGATACCTAATGTAAAGAAATTAATAAACAATATAGGAATCACTACAGATTATGTTACTACAAATACCAACTCTTTATATTATTCTCCCACTCAGGGAATGACTGCAGGAATGAAAGATGTTATGACTCAAGGAATAGAAATTACATATAAAAAATTTGTGGGGGTTGTTATGAATAATCGTAAAATGACCTTTGAACAAGTAGATAATTTAGGACAAGGGAGAGTATGGAGTGGTAAACAGGCTTTAGATAGAAGATTAGTTGATGAAATAGGAACTTTTAATGATGCGATAGTTTTTGCAGCTGAAAAAGCAAAACTGGAGAAATATAATACAATTTCATATCCCATAGAAAAAAATTTTTTAGAGTCTTTTTTTAATAAAATGGAATCTAATGATGATGATGATATTCAAAGCAGTTATGTTGAAAAAGTATTGAAAAAAGATTTAGGAAAAGATAATTATCAATTATATCAAAAAATAAAAAATATGAATAAAAATACGGGAATTTTGTATTTAATGCCTTTTGAATTATCCATAAAATAATATGCAATCTTTTAACCTAAAATTATATTAACTAATATATATTTTTCAATAAGATGTTATATCTTTGCATAAATTCACCTTTTAAAAGGTGAATTATTTTTAATTAAAAAAATAAGATAAATAATATTACAAATTAACATTTAATAATGGGGTTATTTGATTTTCTTACACAGGAAATAGCTATTGATTTGGGTACTGCAAATACCTTGATAATTCATAATAATAAAGTGGTAGTAGATAGTCCATCAATAGTGGCTATTGATAGAAGAACCGGAAAACCTATTGCTGTTGGAGAAACTGCAAAACAAATGCAAGGAAAAACACATGATGATATAAAAACAATACGTCCTTTAAAAGATGGAGTAATTGCTGATTTTGCTGCTTCTGAACATATGATCAGAGAATTTATAAAACAAATTCCGGGCATTAAAGGAAAAGTATTTAATCCTTCATTAAGAATGGTAATTTGTATTCCTTCAGGAATTACAGAAGTAGAAAAAAGAGCTGTAAAAGATTCTGCAGCTCATGTAAATGCAAAAGATGTAAAATTAATATATGAGCCTATGGCAGCTGCTATAGGAGTAGGAATAGATGTTACACAACCTAAAGGGAATATGATTATAGATATAGGAGGAGGTACTACAGAAATAGCTGTAATTGCTTTAGGTGGAATAGTATGTGATAATTCAATAAAAATTGCCGGTGATGTATTTACAAATGATATTGTATATTATTTGAGGACACATCATAATTTATATATAGGAGAGAAGACTGCTGAACACATTAAAATGGAAGTAGGTTCTGGATTAGAAGAATTAGATAATCCGCCTGAAGATTTACCGGTTCAAGGAAGAGATTTAATTACAGGAAAGCCTAAAGAAATAATGGTAAATTATAAAGAAATGGCCAGGGCATTAGATAAATCCATATTGAGAATTGAAGATGCCATTATGGAAACTCTTTCTAGAACACCACCGGAATTATCAGCAGACATATATAATACTGGAATTTATTTAGCAGGAGGAGGAGCATTACTCAGAGGTTTGGATCAAAGAATAAGTAGAAAAACAGGGTTACCTGTCTTTATAGCTGATGATCCGCTTAGAGCAGTAGTACGAGGTACTGGAATTGCATTAAAAAACATAGAAAAGTTTGAGAATTTTTTAATTAAATAATTCTTACTATAAATATTAAATGAATGTCTGTATTACTTAAATTTTTATACAGAAATAGTCGTTTTTTACTCTTTCTATTATTACAGGCAATAGCTATATTTTTTACTTTTAATAAAAATATATACCACAATTCTTTGCTTGAAAATAAAATAATTACCTTTATTGGTTTTGTAGATAAGAATATAACAGACATTACTACTTATTTTAATCTTAAAAAGGAAAATGAACGCCTCTTAGAAGAAAATAAACAATATAGAAATCTTTTTTTAGGCAAAGATCAAAAAATTAAACCGGAATTTATTCCTATGTTAGATTCCACTAAATATAAACAAAAATATTACTATACAACTGCTAATATAGTTTCAAATTCAATAACACGAGCCAATAATTTTTTAATTATAGATAAAGGTAGAGCACAAGGAGTTAATGTTGAAATGGGAGTGATATCTTCAGAAGGTGTAGTTGGGATGATTATAAATTCAACAAATAATTATTCTAAAGTAATGTCTATTCTTAATAAAAATACAAAAATAAATGCTCGATTAAAATCTAGTAAATATTATGGTACGTTAAGTTGGGAAGGAGAAGACTCCCGAATTATGAGATTATCTGATATACCAAAATATGTTGGTGTTAAAATTGGAGATACCATAGAAACAGATGGTAAATCAAGAACTTATCCGGAAGGAATATTAATTGGAAGAGTAAGTGGAAAGTCGATTGATGAAGAAACAGGCAATTGGAATATATCTGTTGAATTATTCCAAGATATGGGGAATATACAAAAAGTATATATAGTAAATAAATTAGACAGAACAGAAATAAAAAGTTTACAAGATTCTATTACCAATGCTCAATAAAACATTTTTTATAAATATAATTATAATTCCTGTTCTTATATTAGCTCAAGTATTTATTTTTAACAATATATTTTTTTTTCATAAGTATAGCCCAATTGTATATATTATATGGGTAATTTTTTATCCCTATAATAAATCAGAATCACATTGGTTTTTAATTTTTGCATTTTTATTAGGTTTTGGAGTGGACTGTCTAATGGATACAGGAGGAGTAAATGCATTTTCCACTATATTAATAGCTTATATAAGAAACCCGGTAATAAGATATATCTCAGATTTACAAAAAGAAATGAAACTATTTCATTTTTCAGATCTTAATTTAGTACAGTTTTTAACGTATTTTATATTTATAATTTTAGTTCATCATTTATCTTTATTCATTTTAGAAAGTCTTAAAATATCAATGTTTATAATGGCTGTTAAAGATGCATTAATCACCTCTTTATTTTCATTTTTATTTATATTAATTTTTTATGCATTTATTAAGAATAGACTAGAAAAATGAAGAAGTTTCAAATATTAATCTGGATTTTAATATCAATAACAATTATTTTTATAGCTAGAATTGCATACTTACAGTTATTTACAGAAAAATATAAATTAAATGCAGCTAACACATCCATTAAAGCAGAATATCAAATTCCTTTAAGAGGATATATAATGGATAGGAATGGTAAAATTTTAGTAGGAAACACGCCTTCTTATGAATTAACATTTACACAAGCCCAAATGGAAAAAGATTTTGATACATTAAGCTTTTGTAAACTTGTTAATATAAACCCAAACGAATTTAATAAAATAATACATAATATAAAAGCAAATCCTAATTATTCTAAACTTGTTCCTATGACCTTTATGAAAGGGTTAACAACAGAAGATTTAGCTCGAATTCAAGAAAAAATATTTAAATACAATGCATTTTCAATTGTAAGAACTCCTGAAAGAAATTATTTAGTTAATTCAGCCGGTAATATTTTAGGTTATATAAATGAAGTTAATGAAAAATATATAAAGTCCGATTCTACTTATTACCTACCTGGAAATTTAGCAGGAATGTCTGGGGTTGAAAAATCTTATGAAAAATATTTAAGAGGTATTAAAGGCATTAAATATATTCAGAAAGACAGGCAAATGAGAAGTATAGGTCCTTACAAAAATGGAGAGTACGACCAACAGATGAAAAGTGGTGAGGATATAACATTAACAATTGATTATGAATTACAGAATCTTGCTGAAAGATTATTAACCAATAAAAGAGGAGGTGTAGTAGCTATAGATCCAAATAATGGTGAAATTTTAGCTATGGCTTCATCCCCTGTGATTGATCCGTCTGTGTTTATAGGAAAAGATAAAAACAAGCATATTTATGCCTTGCAAATGGATTCTGTAAATAAACCTATGTATGATAGAGCAGCTCAAGCTATGTATCCGCCAGGGTCTACATTTAAATTGCTAAATGGTTTGGTGGCTATGCAGATGGGGGTAATTGATGAAAAAACAACCTTTGTTTGTAAACACGGGTTTCATTATGGAAACAGAAGGATTGGGTGTCACTGCGGATATTTTTATTCACCAATAACTATAGATAAAGCTATACAAAAATCTTGCAATAACTTTTTTGCTGAAACGTATGTTAGAATACTTAATAAATATCCCAATAATATAGAAAAAAGTATTGATGAATGGAGTGATATAATGAAAAGTTTTGGAGTAGGGAATTACATGAATAATGATTTAGCTGTAGGGAGCAAAGGAAATATTCCAAATTCAGAATATTATAATAGACGATATGGAGTAAATAAATGGAATATTTATACCATAATTTCAAATTCTATCGGACAAGGAGAAATCTTAGCAACTCCGTTACAAATAGCGAATTACACAGCAGCCATAGCGAATAGGGGATTTTTTTATACACCGCATATAGTAAAAGCAATAAATGGAAATCCTATAACAAATCCGAATTTTGTAAAACCTAAAAATACCAAAGTAGATAGAAAATATTTTGATATTGTTAATAAAGGAATGGAGATGGTAGTTTTAAGTGGTACAGCAAGAAGAATAGCAACCAAGGTATTTAGTCAAGAAGGAAAGACAGGAACAGCTCAAAATCCACATGGAAAAGACCATTCAATATTTGTTCTTATAGCACCTGCAGATAAACCAAAAATTGCTGTAGCTGTAGTGGTTGAAAATGGAGGTTTCGGGGCTACATATGCAGGACCTATAGCCTCTTTAATAGCAGAAAAATATCTTACAGGTTCTATACAAAGGACATCTATGGAGGAAAGTATTGAAAAAGCTAATTTTAGTGGAGAGTATGCAAGACAATGGAATGAATACTTAAAAAGAATAGGAAAATACATACCACCCAATTTGAGCACTGAAATAAAAGATAGTATAAAAAGAATACAATCAGATAATAAACTTTCAGCAAAAATTAAACAAAAATTAATACAAGAAATCATAAATAATCAAAATAAAGAATCTTTGATATCCAAAAAAGATACAGATAATTTTGAAGGAGATTAAAAATGGGTAAAACATTTAGAGGCATAGATGGTTTGATGCTATTTTTATATTTATTAATAGCAATGTTTGGAGTAGCTAATATCTTTAGTGTGGATTCTTTAAGTGGAACCAAACAAATGATATGGTTAACAATTTCAGTAATTGTAGGAAGCTGGACATTTTTGGTACGCCCTAAATTTTTTGAAAATTTTGCAGGATTATTTTATATTTTGGGACTCATATTATTGGCTGGAGTACTTGTATTTGGAAGTGTCGTAAATGGTGCTAAAGCATGGTATAATTTTGGTCCGATAAGCTTACAGCCGGTAGAATTGGCTAAAATATCCACCTCATTAATGTTGGCTAATTATATAGATTCCCCCAATTTCAACATAAAAAAAACTTTTTCATTATTAGTTTCCCTACTTATTATAACTATTCCTATTATATTAATTCTGTTACAACCCGATGTAGGTTCAATTTTAGTATTTATAGCATTTTATATAGCTTTATATAGAGAAGGGATGTCAGGATGGATTTTTATTATAGGTTTTTACTTTACAATTTTGTTTTTATTTTCTATTTGGATTCCTGCATGGATTATAATAGCAATTTTATTACTTATAATATTAATTTTTTTGTACATTTTAAGAAGGAAAATAAAATGGAATCAACCACTCAATATTATTTTCATAGTTGTATTTTTAACAATATCTGGATTTGTAAGCGCTATATCTCCTTATGTTTTTGAAAAATTACCTAAACATCAAAAAGAGAGAATTATGGTTTTATATGAAGGGGAAAAAAAATATAGAGATACGGCAGGATATAATTTATTATATTCAAAAACAGCTATTGGTTCGGGTGGTTTTTGGGGAAAGGGATATAAGCAAGGGAGTGTTACTGCCGGAGGTTTTGTTCCTGAACAAAGAACAGATTATATATTTTGTACAGTAGGGGAAGAGTGGGGATTTGTAGGTAGTTCAATTTTAATAATATTATATGCCTGCTTAATAGCACGGATATATTATTTGGCAGAAACACAAAAAAGTACTTTTTCCAGAGTTTTTGGTTATTGTTTAGCATCTGTTTTGCTCATGCATTTTTTTATTAATTTAGGTATGGTAATTGGTTTGTTTCCAACAGTTGGAATTCCTTTACCTTTTTTTAGCTATGGAGGAAGTTCATTATTAGGTTTTTCCTTATTTATATTTATATTTCTTCGGCTTAATTATGCAGATAAGAATAGTTTAATTTAGTTACTTTTAACTAATTGAGATAAATTATTCTTAAATTATTGTTTAATGGTGTAATTTTTGTTTTTATTTTCACTAAATATTTATGTTATGGAAGAAATAAAAGCAAAAGGGATATTTAGTTTAAAAAATAAAGATATACATCCATTTAATTATGATCGTTCAAAAATAAAAGCAGGAATTGTACATATAGGTATAGGTAATTTCCATAGAGCTCATGAAGAATTTTATACTAATCATTTATTAACATATTCAGATCAGAAAAATTGGGGAATTTGTGGAATTAGTTTGTTACCTAGTGATGAAAGTCTTTATAAAGCACTTAAGGGACAAGATAATTTATATACTTTAACAGTATGCGGTAGAAATGGTAAAAATGAAACATTTGAAATAGGTTCATTGATTGATTGTTTATGGGCTTTTGAAGATTCAAATAAAATAATAAACAAAATAGCAGATAAAGATATTAAAATTATTACTTTAACTATTACAGAAGGAGGATATAATATAGATAAAGTTAATGGAGAATTTATATTAACATCACCTATGATTCAGAATGATTTAGAGATTAATAATAAACCCAAAACAGTATTTGGATATGTTGCAGCAGGCTTGAAAAAAAGGGAATACTTAGGAAATGGGCCTATTACAATCTTATCTTGTGATAACTTGCAACATAATGGCAAAATATGCAGCAAAGCATTTCTTTCATTTATTAAAGCTCAAGATACTGAATTATATAAGTGGGTAGAAAAAAATGTAACATTTCCTACCAGTATGGTAGATAGAATTACCCCAGCTGTTTCATCAAGTGATAAAGACAGATTAAATAAGCAAAATAATGTAAATGATGCGGCACCTGTTTTTTGTGAAGATTTTATACAATGGGTGATTGAAGATAATTTTGCAGCAGGTCGTCCTTTATGGGAAAAGGTAGGAGTAGAAATGACAAATGATGTTTCAGCTTATGAAAATATGAAATTAAGTCTATTGAATGCTTCACATTCTTTATTATCATATCCTGCATTTTTAACAGGTTATAGACAAGTAGATGAAGCAATGAATGATAAATTATTTATTCATTTATTGGAAGATTTTATGAATAGAGATATTACTCCCTATGTTCCAGCACCAGGAGATATTGATTTAGAAGTTTATAAAAAAACGTTAATTGAAAGATTTTCAAATAAGTCCGTTAGTGATCAATTGAGCCGATTGTGCTCAGATGGAGCTTCAAAAATTCCTGTTTATATCATGCCTAATTTAATAAAAATGATTAAAGATAATGCAGATTTAACCAGGTTGACCTTTTTTGTTGCTGCTTACAGACATTATTTAAAATATAAAAAAGATAATAAAGGTAATTCCTTCACTATTAATGAACCATGGTTGACTGAGGAAGATAAAAAATTAATCGCAAGTAATGATGCAACACAATTCCTTAAATTATCTCCATTTTCAAGTACCGATTTAATTTCATCCTCTAAATTTACTGAACAATATTTACAAAGAGTAAATGAAATTAAAGAACAAGGTATTGAAAATGTTTTAAAAAAAATTTAAATACGTTATACTTAATATTTTTTTATTAAAACATTAAATTTAACTAATCTTAGCCCAGTGAAATTTATCTAAATGATGAGTTAAAAAAAACTCTTTGATAGGCTTATTTTTTTCTAATTGTAATTTAGGGTCTGAAAATAATAATTGATCAACAGCAGATTTTGATAATGAAACAATAGCTTTATCATGTACTAAATTAGTTATTTTTAAATCTAACATACCACTTTGTTGAGTACCTAAAATATTTCCGGGTCCCCTTATTTCAAGATCAACTTCAGAAATTTTAAAACCGTCATTAGTTTCGCACATAGTTTGAATTCTTTTTTGAGCTTCTTTCGAAAGTTCCGTTTTTGTCATCAGGATACAATAAGATTGATTAGATCCACGGCCTACTCTACCTCTTAATTGATGAAGTTGGGATAGACCAAATTTTTCAGCACTTTCAATAATCATTAAGGATGCATTTGGAATATTTACTCCTACCTCAATTACGGTAGTAGCTACCATTATTTGAGCTTGTTTATTGATAAAACGAGCCATTTCATATTCTTTATCTGCAGGTTTCATTCTACCATGAACTATGCTTACTTGATAGTTGGGCATAGGGAATTCTCGTACTATACTTTCGTAACCATCCATTAAATCCTTATAATCCAATGTTTCACTTTCCTCAATTAAAGGATATACAACATAAACTTGTCTTCCTTTATTTATCACATCTTTTATAAATTGAAATACCATTAATCGTTGAGCATCAGTTCTATGGTAAGTCTTGATTTCTTTTCTACCTTTGGGAAGTTCATCAATTATTGAAACATCCAGATCACTATAAAAGCTCATAGCAAGAGTTCTAGGAATAGGGGTTGCAGTCATTACTAATATATGGGGAGGAATAGTATTTTTTTTCCATAATTTAGATCTTTGCTTAACTCCAAAACGATGCTGTTCATCGATAATGGCCAAACCTAAATTTTTGAACACCACATTATCTTCTAACACAGCATGGGTTCCTACAAGGATATTGAGAGATCCATTTTGTAAATTTTGATGTATATTTTTTCTTTCAGAAGTTGGAGTTGACCCGGTGAGTAAGCTAATTGAAAGGCTCATATTTCCTAAAAGCTCTTTAATTCCGTTAAAGTGTTGTATAGCTAAAATTTCTGTTGGAGCGATCATACAAGCTTGGAATCCATTATCAATTGCAATAAGCATACTCATTAATGCAACTACAGTTTTTCCGCTGCCTACATCTCCTTGTAATAAACGATTCATTTGAACAGATCTTCCTAGGTCTTTTCTTATTTCACGTATTACTTTTTTTTGGGCATTAGTAAGAGAGAAGGGAAGGTGATGTGAAAAAAAATTATTAAAATTGTTACCGATATTGCGAAATAAATATCCTGGAGTAGTACTTTGCCTATATTTTTTTTCTAGACCTAGTCCCAATTGAAAAAAGAACATTTCTTCAAATTTTAATCTATATTCAGATAGTTGAAGAATTTTATAATTAGTCGGGAAGTGAATTTCTTTATAAGCTTGGGCTCTGGAAATAAGTTTGTTTTGCGAAAGTATTTCGTCAGATAAATTTTCTTGTATTGGATTTTCTAAAGATAAAAGAATCTCATGTATAATTTTTCTTAAAAATTTTTGATTTATTCCCCTTTTTTGTATTTTTTCTGAATTAGAGTAGATAGGTTCAAGAGGTGTTGAATTTATTTTAGGGTCATTAATTTTTTCAATTTCAGGATGAATCATATTAAATTTATTATTAAAATGATTAATCTTTCCAAAAATAATTATTTCTTCATATAATGGGATACTTTTTATTAACCAGTTAGTTACATTAAACCAAACTAATTCTAAAGTCCCTGTAGAATCTTCAAAAATACCCGTTAATCTTTTTTTCTTATTCTGAACAATTTCATTTATAGAAATTATTTTACCTTTTAATTGAATTTCAGCAGAAGCTGTGTTTATTTCATTTATAGTATAAATTCTACTTTTGTCAACATAACGGAAAGGAAAATAGTTAAGTAAATCGCCACATGTTTTAAGACCTAAATGAATTTTGAGTAAAGCTGCTTTTTCAGGTCCAATTCCTTTAACATATTCTAATAGTGTATGAAAATGCAAATTCCTCATTTTATAAAAATATAAAAAACAGATGTTATTTTATAATTTTTTTATTTCCAATAAAAGTTATAATAAATATATATTTATTATTTAATCAAGAAAATCAACTTTTAATATAATAAATAATTCAAAATTAATAACTATTGATTGCAGTCAAGATGGATCTTTTAGTTTTATAAAGGTAAAAAAATAATTAATGTATTAATTTATTACTTTATTAAATTAGTAATATCTGATATTTTTGCAGAAATTTTTAAAATTTTATTATTTTTATCTACTAAAAATAAAGTAGGAGTTCCACTAATGTTAAGCTCTTTAGAAAAATTGCTATCCCAATAAAGAAAATCAGAATCATTAAGCCAAGGAATGTCTTGTATCATTTTTTCCCAAGGTTCTTTTTCATATTCAATAGCTAATCCTATAATTTCCCCTCCTGATTTTTTAAAGTTATCATAAAACTGTTTTATATATGGAATTTCTCTTTTACAATGTCCACACCATGTAGCCCATACCAAGATAAGTTTATATTTTGTTTTAATATCATAAAGGGAAGAATATTTTCCGTCTAGTTTATGAGTAAATTTGATATTGGGTATAATTTTACCCTCTTTAATATTATTATTTTTTTCTATTGTATTTTTTAAATCTGGACTGATTTCACAGGTTAAAGATTCAGCTTCTTTCATGTATTTATTACTTAATTTAATAATTCCATAACTATTTAAGAAATTTATTGTAGCGGATAAAATATCCTGCCCCCTGCTAGTGTCTACTCCTACTTCCTCTAATAAACTTTGTATAGATTTATCTAAATTATTTTCCCATTCAGTCTGATTATTAGTAATAGAAGCAGAGGATTTTAAATAATTATAGAGAAGACTTCTCCCTAAACCTGAAGTTTCAAATTCTTCTCCAGCATTTTTAAAATGTTCAGTAATTTGTTTCTGTATAATTAGAACTTCATTATTATTAGTAGCATTTTCTGTTGTTTTAATAAGTTCAGATGTTTTAATATAATATTGAAGTAATGGATAAGGAGCTAAATCTGGTTCTTTAAGATTTGAAATTTTTTGGATTTCATTTTTTATTTGATTATAAAAATCTTCGTTCGGAGTATAAGTTTTAAATATAGATTCTAATTCAGGCAAAATTATATTTTTTTTTAAATCATAATTTTGATAATCCTGATAAATTGTATTTATAGGGTTCCCTGCATTGTTAAATTGTAAGTTATTATCTGAGTTAAGAGTAATATTAAAATTAATATTTGTATTATCAGAAATGAATGTTAAAGCTTTTTTTGCATCTGGAAGAGTAACCTCAATGATTCCATGATATTTTTCACGGATAGGAATAGATATTTCTCCATTATTACTAGTATTTAGATTTCCTATTAATACATCATCGAATGATTTATTTAATTTAATAATTACTCTTTTGTTAGAATAATTATTAATTGTCCCTTTTAAATTAAATTGAGCTTGTAATATACTGCTAATTAAAAAACAGTTCATTAATAATTTTTTCATAAAAAACAGCCTTGTTATTAATTTAACAAGGCTAATTTATGAAATTTTATTAGTTTTTAAATATTTTTTAATTTATTCTTCCGACGTATAAAATATACGGTTAGAATAATTACACTTATAAGTAAAAAAGGTATAATAATGTCAATAGGGCTACCTGGAATCTTTTTTGGTGGTTCTACAGGTTCACTAGGGTCACCAGCAAATGGAGTAATAGGAAATGGAGGACCGTCATCTCCTATTGAAATATTATTATTTATTTGTAATATACTATATGCAAATGATTGTACATAAGTAAAAATAATGAACGCAGAGCTTAATATAACTTTCATTTTTTGTTGCATGTTAATGTTTAATAATAGGAAACCTAGGATTTATTATTTTATAATTTTTTTCGTTATGGTATCTCCTTTCTCATTTGTAATTTTAACTATAAACATAGAAGAAGAGACATTTTTAATCGGTAGTAAATAATCATCTTCAGTATTTATATTTTTTGCAGAAGAAATTAATTGCCCTAAAATACTAAATACTTTAACGTCTGCTTTTTTCCAATTTTTATTAAAATGTACTTTATATTCATCCTCAGATTTATATATAATAGTTAAACCATCTAGAGCTACCGCTTCATCTGGACCATTAATAATTTCTTCACCTATCCCCCCATTAATTTTATTTTTCCCCCAATATATTTCAAATCGGTCATTAGTGGATTCGTTTTGAGTAAATTCATAATTAAAATTAGCATCTATCAAGATACTTTTCCCTAATTTTTTATCATGAAAATAAAAATCAGCATTGGAATCATTAAATTTATTTATACCTTTTGATAAAAGCTTACCATTTTCTGCTAATTCTGATGTAATAACAAATGTAGAACCATCAGCTTTATTAATCTCAATACCTACAGGTATAGCAATTTTTTCAGAACTAGAATTCATTACATTTATATATAGCTTAACATCTGCTAAATTAGGATCAATTCCTCCTGTTTTAGCTTCAGGTAGAGTGTAAATACTAGTTTTTTCATTACTTGAATTAGAAGAATAAACTTCATTTTTATGTATAACTGCTGTTTCAAATTCAGATCCGGAAGCTATATAAGTTTCATTATAAAAAATATCTTTACTTTTATTAAATAAACGTAAATTAATTTGATAGATGTTATCGCTGGTAGATGTTAACTTCTTTGTTATAACGCTATTTGACGTAGGAAAAGCATAGCCTGAAGTTTCAAAAGTTTGGTTATTGCTATTATATAAATCTAAAGTTGTAGCCCCACCTTCTGAATTTGGAGCAGCTTTGATAAAGAAATTAGTCATAGGTGGAATTATGCTGAGGTTTACAGGACCAACAAGACCGCCTGAAGGAGCTATAGTTACAGCAGAAACATTTTGAGAATATCTTTTTTTAGATTCTGCAGGTACGGTAACACCTCCATATGAACCAATTCCTACAAGTCCGGTATAATTATTTGTTAGGGTTTTTAAATCCAAATTAGAAGTAAATGGATTAAATAATTGTAGAGTTTTATCTGCAAATTTAGCATTTGGTGCATTCAAAGTTGAATTATCTGTAGATTCATTAAATGAAGATTCAATACCTGGAACGAAAACATCTGATATATAGGTATAATATTTAACACTATAAACATTCACTGCTTCCTTATTTTTATCATATTTTGCAATTTTAAAATTTCTTTCAGGAAATTTTATAGGAGTAGATTGATCTGCTACATAAGGTATACCTGTAAAAGTTACTTTAGAATCTAAACCTGAATATTTACTTTTTCTAATATCATAAAACAAACCTGGGGTAAAAACATTATTTGTTTGTTTTCCATCATCAGGATCATATCTAAATTGCTCATTGTTCCAAACGAAAATAGGAACTTGACCCCACTCGGAACAATAATCAGAAGCTGGTTCAGCTACACCTTCTTTTCCTTTAGATGTTTTACATGGTGGTACGAAATTGATTACAGATCCCGTAACGTCTTTAGCAAAATCTTCAAATTTATAATTTGAAAAAGGAGATCCAAAATAAGCATATTTATTATATCCCATAAGCTCTTTTTCCATTTTAATTTTTCCAGAAGCTTTGTTTTTGGAATTGATAATTAGTTGACCATAATTTTGTTCGTCAGTATAAGTTAATAAGATGCCAGAATCTTCATCGGTACTTTTATTATTATAAGTACCATCTTTAATTCTTATGTTACCTCTATTTGTAATTTTAGATTTATCACCATTAATTGTGATATCTCCGGTACTATACACAAGAGTTTTAGAGCTTACAAACATCTGGGCTTGTCCGTTAGTTGTTATCTGAGAATGAGCTGTAATAAAGCCTAATACAAAAAGTAAGGGCGTAAAATTTATTTTCATTGATTAAGCATTTAAGTGATTTTATAAACAAAATGTACTATAATCCTACACAAATATACATAAAAAAATTAAGTATCAAATAAATATTTTTAAAGAATAAAAATATTTATTTTTTTGTTAATAAAATATATGTATCCATAGTTATATATATTTTGTCATGATAATCTTCAATATTATAACTTATTTTGGAAAATAGTTCTTCTGCTATAGTTCTTAATCCTCTTGCACCTAAGCCAAGTATTCTTGTTTTATTAACCATTTCTTTTAAAACATCTTCAGATACTGTTAAGTCAATATTATCAAGCTTGAATAGGGCCTGATACTGTTTTATAATTGCATTTTTAGGCTCTGTTAAAATTTGTAACATTGCTTTATCATCTAGAGGTTCTAAGTTTGTAATAACAGGAAATCTTCCTAGAAGTTCAGGAATTAAACCGAAATTTTTTAAATCTAAAGCATTTACCTGAGACAAAACATGTTCTTTTTCTAAATCTTCTTTACTTTCTTTGGCAAACCCAATGACATTTTTGTTTAAGCGATTGGAAATAATTCTTTCTATTCCGGAAAAAGCCCCTCCGGCAATAAATAAAATATTTTGTGTATTTACTTGAATATATTTTTGGTCGGGATGTTTCCTGCCTCCTTGTGGCGGAACATTTATTATACTTCCCTCTAAGAGTTTTAATAAAGCTTGTTGAACTCCTTCACCCGAAACATCACGGGTAATGCTAGGGTTATCACTTTTACGGCTGATTTTATCAATTTCATCAATAAATACTATTCCTTGTTCAGCTCTTTCTACGTCATAATCAGCAGCTTGAAGAAGACGCGTTAGGATACTTTCCACATCTTCACCAACATAACCAGCTTCAGTTAAAACAGTAGCATCTACAATAGTAAAAGGAACGTCCAAAAGTTTTGCAATAGATTTTGCAATAAGAGTTTTTCCTGTACCTGTTTCTCCTACCATTAAGATATTAGATTTTTCAATTTCAACCTCTTTATTAACCTCTAAAGAATGAGTAAGTCTCTTATAATGGTTATAAACAGCTACGGATAAAGTTTTTTTTGCATTTTCCTGTCCGATTACATATTCATCTAGAAATTTTTTGATTTCCTTAGGTTTTTTAATTTGAAACTCAAAATGAGTTTCTTCATGTTTTTTTTCTTGTATTATAATATTGTGGGCCTGTTCTATACAATCATTACAAATATGTCCATCAAGTCCTGCAATAAGTAAATTAACTTCTGATTTTTTTCTACCACAAAAAGTGCATTTTTCCTCCATAAATATAAATTTGGATAGATAATTTTGTTTTTTTATTTTAAACGTTTCAGGTTTCAAATTAATAAATTTTTTTTAATTTGAAACCTGAAGTAAGAATTTTATTTTTGGTTAAAGGGGACTATTTTTTATATAAAGAATTTTTTACAGCCTTAATTACTTCTGATACGTTAGGAAACCATTTATTAAACAAAGCTGAAGAATAAGGAGCTGAGGTATCTGGGGTAGTAATTCTCTTTATGGGAGCATCTAAATAGTCAAAAGCTTTTTGTTGCACCATATAAGTAATTTCACTGGCTATAGAAGCAAATGGCCATTCTTCAATTAATAAAATTAAACGATTAGTTTTTTTTACTGAATTGATTACAGTTTCATAATCTAAGGGACGGACAGTTCTTAAATCGATTACTTCTGCATTAATACCTTCTTTTTCTAATTCAGTAGCGGCTTGCATAGCTAATTTTACGATTTTGCCAAATGAAACAATAGTCACATCAGTTCCTTCTTTTTTTACATCTGCAACTCCTATGGGTATTAGATACTCATCTTCAGGAATTTCCATTTTATCTCCGTACATTTGTTCAGATTCCATAAATATAACGGGATCATTATCTCTTATTGCTGATTTTAAAAGTCCTTTGGCATCATAAGGATTTGAAGGAATAATAACTTTCAATCCAGGACAGTTTGCATACCAACTTTCAAAAGCTTGTGAATGAGTAGCTCCTAATTGACCTGCAGAACCTGTAGGTCCTCTGAATACAATGGGAATATTCCATTGTCCCCCACTCATTTGATACAGTTTGGCAGCATTATTTATAATTTGGTCTATGGCAACTAATGAAAAATTGAAAGTCATAAACTCAACTATAGGACGACATCCATTCATTGCGGCCCCAACACTAATTCCAGAAAAACCACTTTCAGCAATTGGGGTATCTATAATTCTTTTAGGACCAAATTCATCTAACATCCCTTTTGATGCTTTATACGCTCCATTATATTCAGCAACTTCTTCACCAATTAGATAGATTGAAGAATCTCTTCTCATCTCTTCACTCATGGCTTCACAGATTGCCTGTCTAAACTGAATTTCTTTCATTTTTTAAAAATTAAATATTACAAAAATACAAATATTTTATTTATCTGAAATTCTTTATTAAATGAATTAAAAAGAAAATTAACGTAAAAAAAAGAGTGTTAAATTCATAGAAATAATTATATTAAAATAAATTTTATTAAGAGTTTATAAAGTAAAGTTATTATTTAATGAATGACTCTTTTACTTATAAATAATATCCCCCTAAGGGATTTGTGTATGAGAATTTTTTTAGGTTAAGTTAATAACCTTTTTAAATGGGAAATGATTATAATTGAATTTTTTTAATTATTTCAGGGATTGTTATTTCGTTCATACAAGCTCGATCTTTTCTAAAGCAAGGCTTATTGCCAAAAATAGAACAAGGTCTACAATTCAAATCTGTTTTTTGAATTACATCACTTTCATTTTGTCCATAACCAAGAAAACCGGCAAAGGGGTGGGTAGCTCCCCATAAAGAGATTACCCGTGTTCCTACAAGTGAAGCAATATGCATGTTTGCAGAATCCATACTTATCATAAGAGGAAGGGAACATATAAATTTTATTTGTTCCTGTAAAGAAGTTTTTCCAGATAAGGAATGAATATTTGGATGCAATTTCTCCCAAGATTCTAAAATATCGGATTCTTTTTTACCTCCTCCAAATAAGTATATGGTGCAATTATTCGATGCCAAGTCTATACATATTTCTCGCATTTTATCTAAAGGGAACATTTTTTCTTTATAATTAGCAAAAGGTGCTATGCCAATACAATTTTCTTTTTTTTCAGATATAGGATATAATTTGTGTGATAATTTTATTGTAAATCCTAAATCTCGGAATACATCCGCATATTTTTCAGAAACCGGACGTAAAGGTTGTAATATTTTGTTTTTTCTTCTTGTTAATAATT
Source organism: Apibacter adventoris (assembly GCF_002964965.1). NCBI lineage: Bacteria > Pseudomonadati > Bacteroidota > Flavobacteriia > Flavobacteriales > Weeksellaceae > Apibacter > Apibacter adventoris. The sequence continues at coordinate 110,160 of NZ_PSZN01000018.1, read as the reverse complement.
TTCTTTCTTTTCGATTTTTATTTAAGGTTGCTTTTTTTGTAATGAATGAGGATAAAAAAAACTTTAAAAATTTCGTTCTCAAAACATTATGCAGATCAGCAATCATAGTGGCTTTATATACTTTTAATTCCTCAGCGAGTTTCTTTAATCCTCGTATTCCTTTATAATCTTCTAGATTCACTCCAATAAATGTGGAATTTGAAATTGATTGAAAGAAAGGTTTAAATAAAGAGCGAGAAACAATAAGTAATTCTATATCAGGGTTTTGTTCAGTAAATTCTCTTAATACCGGAACGGTCATAGCTACATCTCCCATGGCTGAAAAACGAAATACCAAAATCTTTTCTTTAGAATTGCCCATTTACTGCATTTGTTAGAATTGATTATTTTTTTATGGAATAAGCAATAGCATAATATTTTATTTGTTTAATCATAGCTAGAAGTCCATTGGCACGAGTAGGAGAGAGAAATTCTTGTAATCCGATTTCTTTTATAAAATCTTCATTTGATTTTAAAATATCCGAAATAGGTTGATTAGAATATATTCGAATTAGCATAGCAACAATTCCCCTGGGTAAAATAGCATCAGAATCAGCTTCCAAAAACATTTTTCCGTCTTTGGTATAAGCTTTAAACCATACTTGAGATTGACAGCCTTTAATTAGCCTGTCTTCTGTTTTATCTTTATCTGGCATGATCGGTAAAGATTTCCCTAATTCTATTACATATTCATATCTTTGTTCCCAGTTATCAAAAAGACTAAATTCATTTATTAATTCCTGTTGTATTTCTGAAATGGTCATGATAAAACAATACGTTAGTTAATAAAATCAAAACCGGTATATGGTACTAAAACTTCGGGTATGTGGATTCCTGTTTCAGTTTGGTGATTTTCTAATAAAGCGGCTAAAACTCTTGGTAAAGCAAGAGATGATCCATTTAGAGTATGGCATAGCTGATTTTTTCCTTCGGATTTATAACGTAATTTTAATCGATTTGCCTGGAAGGTTTCAAAATTTGAGACAGAGCTGACTTCCAACCATCTTTTTTGAGCTCCTGACCATACTTCAAAATCATAAGTTATAGCAGAGGTAAATCCTAAATCTCCTCCACATAAACGTAAGATTCGATATGTAAGCTGTAAGGACTCCAAAATACCTTTTATATGATCAACCATTTCTTCTAACGCTTGATAAGAATTTTCAGGTTTTTCTATTCTTACTATTTCAACTTTTTCAAACTGATGTAGACGATTTAGTCCACGCACATCTTTACCATAAGAACCAGCTTCTCTTCTGAAGCATGGAGAGTAAGCAGTGAGCTTTATAGGTAGTTGTTCAGGATCTAATAATTCATCACGATAAATATTGGTTACTGGTACTTCAGCAGTAGGGATTAAATATAAATTATCTTCATTTACAAAATACATCTGTCCTTCTTTATCAGGAAGTTGTCCTGTACCATAACCGGATGCTTCATTTACGACAAATGGAGGTACAATTTCTGTATATCCTGCTTCTGCATTTTTATCTAAGAAATATTGGCTTAATGAACGTTGCAAACGAGCACCTTTTCCTTTATAAACAGGAAATCCTGCACCGGTTATTTTAACACCCAGTTCAAAATCTATTAAATCGAAATCTTTAGTAAGTTCCCAATGAGGTTTTGCATGGTTTATTATGGTTAAATCACTGGTATGTTTAAAGACTTCCAAATTATCTTCTTCATTAATTCCTGCCGGGACTAAGTCATTAGGTATATTAGGTATTTCGTATAAGTATCGTTTTAAATTTATTTCAATTTCGTTTAACTCTTGTTGTAATTTTTTTGTGGATTCTTTTAAAGATGCCGTTTTAGCTTTAGATAATTCTGCTTCATCCTGTTTTCCTGCTTTTATCAAAAGTCCTATTTCTTTAGATATTTTATTCATCTCACCGAGCTGGTTATCCAGATCAAATTGTGTTTTTTTTCGAACGTCATCTAAAGCAATAATTTCATTAACCAATTCCAATTTGGCGAAATTTCTCTTTTTTAATCCTGTAAGAACTTTATCTTTGTTATCCCTGATAAATGCAACTTGTAACATAGTTTATGTAATTCTTTAAACGACAAATTTAGTGTAAAAAAATAAATCTTATATAGTTAATAAATGTCCAAATGTATTTTATTTTTAATAATATAGTTAAAAAATATTAATCACTTAGTAAATAAAAGGATAGCGAAATATAACTTTAATAAATGTTAATTTTAATGGGATATTATAATTAAGGCATATTTTCAATGACATATTGTTTAGGGGTTTTTCCATATTGTTTTTTAAAAGAGGCGATAAAGTGAGAAGGGCTTTTGTATCCTATGGCTGTAGCTATTTCATTTATTGGATATTTATTTAATAACATTTGATGTGCATAATTCATTCGAACTTGGGATATATAATTATGAATAGTATTTTTATATAAAAGTTTAAAGCCGGTTTTAAGTTTTAATTCATTCAAATGAATAATTCTTGAAAGTTGTTTAATAGTAGGAGGATTTTCATAATGGGTATTTAAATAAGCTTTAGCCATTTCAATTTTATTTAAGTCTGTAATTTTTATATTTAATAAATGATTTTGTTTTGTAGAAAAATTTCTATACACAATCAAAAATAATTCTTTTAGTTTCACATGATAATAACTATGACCTAGAATTCCAATCTCATTATGATTAATTATATCATTAAAAATATTTAAAATACTAAAATTTACAGAAATGATTATTTCTCCAAAATTTATATACTTGTTATTTTGTATTTTTTTATTTAATACACTGTCAGGAAACCACTTTTCATTTTTTAGAATAGATAAAAAATATGGTTTTGAAATAAAAATTCTAATATAATTCATTAGGGACTTACTGCGGATTATCTTTACATTTATTTTATTTTTGTTCTGATAAGCCATTTGAAGAATCCCCGGTTTAACATCTTTTATTGTTTGAGTTTCATGTTTAAGTATTTGGGTATTACCATTATATAATAAAGATAATTGAATATATTCTTTTTCAACTGAAAATGTATTAATAAAATCATCTAAAACAGTAAATTTTTGAGAAAGTATACATAAACCACTAGTATAAATAAGCTCTTGTTCTCCTTGGACAAAATTATTCTTTAAAAATTTTTGTTCTTTAATTATAGAAGAATTTATATTTATTTCATCTGGAATATCCAGTTTCAATGTTGGTTTGTTATTGATCTCTGAATAAATAATCATTATACTATATCTGTTATTTTTTATACCAAATATGGTATTATTATATATTTATAATCCTATACCTTTGCCTTTAATTTTTATTTAGTCTAAACAAAAATAAAAAAAATATTAATATTTAGTGAGAAAATAATTACTACTCAATGAAAATATATTTATACTTCTTTTTTTTAGGTTTATTTTCAAGTGGTCTATATTCGCAAACCGGAATAATAGAGGGGATAGTTAAATCTCAAAATAAAACAATATCAGAGGTTTTTGTTGGGGTAAAAAATACTGTTTATACAACAAAAACCGATCAGAATGGATATTTCAAATTAGTTTTACCACAAGGACATTATTTACTTTCTTTTTCGAATGAGGATTATGAAAACTATCATATTGAGGTTGATATAATTAAAAATGAAAAGAAAAAAATATCTGTAGAATTAAAACCTTTACCTTATAAAGAAATTGAAGATGTAATAATCAAGGGAAAAACAGCATTGCAGAAAACAAAAGAAACTGCTTTCAATGTTACAGTTTTAGATGCTAAGTCGTTTTATAACAGTTCGTTAGATTTAGCTCATATGTTGGAGAAGGCACCCGGAGTTAAAATTAGAGAATCTGGAGGAGTAGGTTCGGATATGTCTATTTCTCTTAATGGCTTCACAGGGCGGCATGTTAAATTATTTATGGATGGTGTGCCTATGCAAGGATTTGGCTCGGCGTTTCAATTGAATAATATTCCGGTAAATATTGCTGATCGTATTGAAATTTACAAAGGAGTAGTTCCTGTTGAATTTGGGGCTGATGCCATTGGAGGAGTTATTAATATAGTGACAGCCCAAAGTGCAAATACTTATTTGGATTTATCATATTCATCAGGTTCATTTAACACATATAAAACCAATTTAAATTTTGGTCATACAACAAAGTCCGGATTTACAGTTCAGTTAAATGCCTTTCAAAATTATTCAGATAATAATTATAAAGTAAAAACATCAGTATTGGATTTAGATACTAATGTATTTTCATCAGAGAAATATTGGGTAAAAAGGTTTCATGGAAAATATCATAATGAAACAGGTATATTGAAAGTAGGATTTACAAAAAAAAGCTGGGCGGATAAATTTTTGATTGGAATTACTTTAGGTGAAGAATTTTCTGATATCCAAAATGCTAATTTGATGGAAATTGTATATGGTAAGAAAAAAAGAGAAGCTACAACGGTTATGCCATCTTTAGTTTATGAAAAAAATGATTTTTTTATCAAAAGACTAAACTTTAAACTAACTGCTAACTATAATAAAAATTATAATAAAAATATTGACACGGCAGCACGTCAATATAATTGGTTTGGTGATTATGTACCTAAAAAAACTAAAGGAGAAGGTATATATTCACTTTCAAGATTTCATAATAATAACACTTCAGCAACTGCAAACTTAAATTATAAATGGAATGATATGCATACTTTCACTATAAACGATGTTATAAGCGGATATGAAAGAAAAAAATCAGATCATGTTTCTATTGTAGAAATCGGCTCAGTGAAAGATACTATGCGAAGAACTAATCTTAAAAATATATTAGGAGTTTCTTATAAATTTAATTATAAGAATATATGGAATGCAGATATTTTTGGAAAATATTATTATCAAAAAGTGAAGGGCCCCAAAAATATATCAAAAATCACTAATAGTACAAAATATATAGAAACTACAGAAAAATATAATACTACAGGTTATGGCTTAGCATTTACTTATTTCTTGAAAGATTATCAGTTAAAAGGATCTTTCGAAAAAGCCTATCGCCTACCAACAGATAATGAACTTTTTGGAGATGAGGTGTTAGAAATGGGAAATTCTGTATTAAAAGCTGAAAATTCGTTGAATTACAATGTTGGAATTACATTGAACAAAGAATTCAAAAATAAAAATTCCATATATTTTGATGTAAGTGCTTACTATAGAGATACTCGTGATTACATAAGAAGAATTATTGAACAACATTATGGAACCGCTAGTTATGTAAATCATGGGAAAGTAAAAAATATGGGAGTAGATGCAGAAGTTAAATTTTACTATAAAAATAGATTTATGATAGGAGGAAATATTACCTATCAGGATTTAAGAAATAAAGAGCGTTATTCATCAATAAGTGGAACTAGAAAAGATGCAACTTATAATGATAGGATTCCAAACGTCCCCTATTTTTTCGGAAACCTTGATGCTGCTTACTATATAAATAATATAGGGCAAAAAGGTAATAATTTAAGTTTAGGATATACATTTAATTTTATAGGGAAATTTTATTTAAACTGGGAAAGCTTAGGAGATAAAAGTTCAAAATATACATTACCCGAACAATTATCTCATGATGTAATGATAAATTATAGCTTCCATAAAGGCATGTTTAATGCCTCTCTAGAACTTAAAAATATCACCAATACTTTACTTTACGATAATTATAGCCTGCAAAAGCCAGGAAGAGCTTATTATATAAAGCTTCGATATTTCTTTTTTAAAACAAATAAAAATAAATGATATAAAAAGTATGAAAATAGCATTATTTACAAAGAAAATAGTTTTACTTCTAACAGCTACAATATTTATAACGAGTTGTGGAAGTGATGATAGTGTTAATGAAGAAGTAGATGAAGGATCTAATGATTTTTCACAAAAATTTGTGGTAGCTGCTACAAAAGGTTCTTCAAGTTATATGCTTACTACAAATAATCTGGACCAAGGAAGTTCCAGCTTATCGGGAAAAGGAATAGAAATAGGAAGGGTATTTACACATTTTATAAATTATAAATATCAATCTTTGGTAGGGCTTATTTATGGACAAGGAGGAACCTATGTAGGGTATTGTTTCATTTTAGGACAAAATGGTAAGCTACAAAAGTTGAAAGGAGAGGGAGATATGGGATTTCAGGTAAGTAGTTTTAATACAGTTGGAACCTTTGGAGATTATATGGTTGCAGCAAGAGGAACCCAACCTTTAGCGGACGGTACTACAGGAGCTATATTTAGTTTTATACAACAAAATGGAAACAATCTTTCTATCACTACAAAAACACTACATACAGATAATATAGTGGGCAATGGAAATCCAACAATAAGCGGGATTCTTGATATCGGAAATGGAGAATTCCTTACCTCCTTAGTTAACCCCAATGATCCCGACAAGGTATATATCATAGCCTTGGATATAGATTTAAATGTAAAAAGGATTTATACAGACAATAGAATCAGTTACTCATGCGGAAGATGGCGTTCGGCAATGTACTCACAATTAGGAATGGACGATTCAGGAAATATATATGTATTTTCTGGATCCTATGAAAGTACAACCACTAAACCGGCAGGAGCGCTTCGTATAAGTAAAGGAAGTACATCATTCGATAAAGATTATTATTTTAATATTGAAGAAGCTTCAGGTGGATACCGATTTCGTAAAGTATTTCATATAACTGAAGATTATTTTTTATTAGAATTTTATAACGAATTGAAATATGAAAATATAAGTCCTGCTTCACAATACGCTATTGTGAAAATGAACTCCAAAAAATTTACATGGTTAAAAACAGGTTTTCCATCTAAAGATCAAATAACAGGAACCGGTTGGCCTTTAAGTTATCAAGGAAAAATATATTACCCGGTAACCACATCTAATGATCAGCCTACCGTATATGAAATAGACCCTAAGACTGTTACAGCTAAGGCAGGATTAGTAGTTGAAGCAGAAGGGATTACCGGTATATCCCTATTAAAAAAATAATAAATTCAATAAACAGATTATAAATTAAATATATTATGAGAAAAACAAACATTATTCAAAAAGTTATACTAAGCGTTCTGGTGAGTTATATGGCAATCTCTTGTAGTAGTGATGATAATGATGATCCCGTAGAACCGCCTGTAGTAGAAAAAGGCAAATTTGTAATATCCGCAGCTCCGGGAACAGGAAAATTAGGGGTAGGTACCTATTTTTTGACGGTTGATCAATTAGATTCCGGGACTGATGGCATAGTAGATAATGCAAATGCAGTAAAAACAACCAGCTCTTTTACTCAAATAGTTGTAAATAATTCTAAAACTTTAATGGGATTTATCTATCCTAACGGATCCGATTTAGGGCAAGGAAAATCTGGAGCCAGAGCTTTTAAATTTGGAGACGATAATAAAATGCAAGAGTTACAAGGAAGTCCTTTTATTACCGGAAGATTTTCTGTAACCGGAAATTTTGGTAACTATATTTTCGCAATGTCCAATAAAGATAATAGCTATCTTTTTGAAAAAAGTGGAGATAATATTAATATGGTTGACAAACCAATAGATTTTGCTTCACATATGATAAATGACAAAAAAGCAACTATAACAGGAATTGCCGATAGAGGGAATAATGAAATTATAGCAGCGTTTAAATATGCTTCATTAGATAATGTTGCAGTTGCTATAATGGATTATGACTTAAACATAAAATCAGTTATACAAGATTCACGTATAAGTTTTTCAGGAGGACAATGGAGAGGAGCAGTTTATTCACAGATTTCAACAGATAACTCAGGAAATGTGTATGTATTCTCAGGTGCAGGTTCAGGAAATAGTACGCAGAAAAAAGCAGGTGCTTTAAGAATAAATAAAGGAACTAGTGAATTTGATAATAAATATTATTTCGATATAGAAACAGCATCTGGAGGATATAAATTCCGAAAAGTTTTTCCAATTACAGAAGATTATTATTTACTTGAGTTTTATAATGATTTGACAAATTCTGGAAATACATCTAGTGCAACCCGTTATGCAGTTATTAAAATGGGAACTAAAGACTTTAAATGGGTACAAGGTATTCCTGACTATTCTCAAATATCTAGCAATGGATGGCCACTAGCTTATAAAGGAAAAATGTATTTACCATTAAATCCGGTTAGCGGAAATTCAGCTGTATATGTTATTGATCCAGCTTCAGGAAATGCAACTAAAGGATTCGAAGTTAATAATGATAAAGAGCAGATCAGAGCTGTATCTTACTTTAAAAATTAAGTAATTTTGCTTAAATAGGAGTGTTATATAAAGCAGCTGATAGCATCAGCTGCTTTTTTATTTAGTATTTTTATTTAGTCTATATAAAAAATATTATAAAAATTTTATACATTTACTTTTACTTAATAAAATAAAAAAAATGAAAAAAAAATTAATAACCTTACTATGTATTGCATCTCTTTGGATGAATGCACAAAAAAATAATATACTGCTGGATAATGACTTTTGGAAAAATAAACCTAATATACATTCAGTGGAAAATGAAATTAAAAAAGGTAATAATCCGATAGAATTTAATGAGAATAAGTTTGATGCTGTTACGGTAGCTATATTAAATGATGCACCAATAGAAACCGTTAAGTATTTATTAAAACAAAAAGGCAATGACGTTAATAAATTAACACATGATAATCGGATTTATCTACATTGGGCAGCATACAAGGGAAATATAGAATTAATTAAGTACCTGATTGAGAAAAAAAGTGATGTAAACCTTGAAGACTCTCATGGATTGACTCCTTTAGTATTTGCGGCTAATGCAGGAGAAACAGATATTGAATTGTATAAACTTTTTTTTAATGCCGGAATAGACCCTAAAAAAAAATATAAAGACGGAACCAATATATTACTTTTAGAAATTCCATATGATTCAGATCTTCACCTTACAGATTATTTAATATCTAAAGGACTTTCTCTTTCCGATACCGATGATAAAGGAAATACAGCATTTGATTATGCAACAAGAAAAGGAAATGTAGAATTATTGAAAAAACTTAAAGAAAAAGGGGTAAAACATACAAATAATGCTCTATTTATGGCTGCTGAAGCTACACGAAGAACAGCAAATACTATAGATGTTTTCCAATACCTTGTAGATGATTTAAAAATAAATCCTTTATTAACCAATGAAGACCAGCAAACTGTTCTACATATCTTGGTAACAAAGCCTAATCAGGTTCCAATTATAGCCTACTTTTTAAATAAAGAAGTAGATCCGGAAAAAGTAGATAAATATGGAAATACAGCATTTATGTACAGCGCTAGTGGAAAAGATACACAAAATACGGAAATCTTTTTATCTATGGTTAAAAATATAAATGATACCAATAATAAAGGAGAATGTGCATTAATACAAGCAGTAAAATCCAGTACTTCAGAGATGGTAGCCTTGTTACTTAAAAATGGAGCTGATATTAATCAAGCAGATAACAATGGAAATACCTCAGTTTACTATCTTATTCAATCTTATAATCCTAGAAATAAAGATTTCGATATAAAGCTAACTTTGTTAAAAGAAAAAGGATTAAATTTTTCAGCAAAACAACAAGAGGGCAATACTCTTTATCATTTAGCAGTTATAAAAAATGATTTAAATTTGATGAAAAAATTATCAGATCTTAATGTAGATGTGAATACTCCTAATAATGAAGGAATTACTCCTTTACAACGAGCAGCTATGATAGCAAAAGATACTAGTATTTTAAAGTATTTAATATCAATAGGAGCTCAGAAAAACGCAAAAACGGAATTTGGAGAAACAGCATATGATTTGGCAAAAGAAAATGAAGTTTTAAAACAGAAAAAATTGTCTATAGATTTTCTAAAATAAATTATGATGAAAATAAATCTTAAAAAAGTGTTGTATAGTGTTTTATTAGGGTTAATGCCTTTTATAATAAATGCACAGACCTCTAAATATAAATGCTTACTTCAAATGAATAATTATATGGGTGAAGGAGCTTATATAGTAGTTTCTTTAATTTCGCCTCAAGGTCAATATGAAAAAACTTTATATATAATGGGAGATGATAAAAGATGGTATAATAATTTAAAAGAATGGTTCAAATATTATTCAAAAAAGAAAGATATAAATGCGAAAACCGGAGCGTCTGTAACTGGAGGAGATAGAAGTATAACCACTTTAGAAATTGAAAATTCTAAAATAAATAAAGGATATAAACTACGTTTTGAAACAGCTGTAGAAGATCAGAAATATTACACTAAAGATTTAGAAATACCACTTACAACACAAGCACTTTCAGGCAAGTCTACAGGTACCGGATATATTAATTATGTGAGACTAAGCAAGATTCAATAATTCAATGACTCTTTCCATCTGGAGATATGCCCATTTAACATTAGCATTAATTTCATTTCTATTTTTAAGTATGGCTTCCATTACGGGATCCATACTTGCTTTTAATGCAATCGAAAATAATGTTTCTCCTTATCATATACATCAATTAAAACAAATAAGCCTAGCTCAGACTTTACCTGTTTTACAAAAAAAATATCTGGAAATTACGGAATTAGAAATTACAGATAATTCTTATGTGAAAATACAGGGTTTAGATGGGGAAGGGAACGATATAGAAGGCTATATTAATCCTGAAAATGGGAATATAATTGGAGTTCCTAAAAAAAATAGCAAATTTATACAATGGATAACGTCTTTTCATAGGTCATTATTTTTACATGATACGGGAAGGATTATTGTAGGAATAAATTCATTTTTATTATTTTTAATAGCAACATCCGGAAGTATATTAATAATAAAAAGACAAAAGAAAATTACTCGTTTTTTCTCAAGAATTAAAAAAAGTTCTTCACCACAATATTATCATGCATTATTTGGAAGATTGATGCTTTTGCCGATTATCATTATTTCAGTTACTGGTACTTATCTTACTATGGGAAAATTTAATCTTTTTCCTAAAACAGAACATAAAATTACTTCAAAACAATCACCTGATCCAACTACTACAAAAATAGATTTTAAGGATATACTTTTGTTTTCTCAAATCAAGCTTTCTGAAGTAAAAAAAATAGAATTTCCTTTTTCAGAAGAACCCGATGATTATTATATTATTAAATTAAAAGATAAAGAAATAACAGTAAATCAATTCAATGGTTCTATTGTATCACAAATTGATTTTCCAATTTCGCAAAAATTTGTAAATATTGGTTTAGATTTGCACACTGGAAGAAACAGTATAGTTTGGGCATTTATTCTAATTATTTCAAGTTTATATATTTTATTTTTCATATATTCCGGTTTTTCTATTACCTGGAAACGAAAATCTCCTAAATTTAAAAATAAGTATACAAAAGAAGAAAGTAAGATTATCCTTTTAGTAGGTTCTGAAAATGGAACTACATTTAGATTTGCTAAAGCAGTTTATAAACAATTATTAGAACAAGGTCAACAATCATACTTAACAGAATTAAATAAATATCAATCTTTTCCGCAAGCAGAGTATTTGCTTATTTTTACTTCTACTTATGGTTTAGGAGATGCTCCATCTAATGCTCAAAAATTTGAAATACTTTTAAAAAAATATCCGCAAAATCATCCTGTCAATTATTGTGTAATAGGCTTTGGGTCTATGCTATATAATAATTTTTGTGGTTTTGCTGAGTGGGTTGATAAACTTTTAAATAAAGAATTGTGGAGTAAGAAATTAATTAAAATACATAAAATAAATGATAAATCTGCAGTAGAATTTATAGAATGGGTAAAAGAGTGGAATAAAATAACTCCTATAAAATTATATTCCGATACTAAATTTTATAAAAATACTCCTCAAGGACTTAAAAAAATAAAGGTGGAAGAAGTATATATTCCTAATGATTCCAAAAACACATTTCTCATAAAACTGAAGCCCGGAAAAATTAAATTTACTTCAGGAGATATTTTAGTAGTTTATCCATCTAAAGAAAATGAAAAAGAAAGATATTATTCTATAGCAAAGATTAATAATAATATACAATTATCTATAAAATATTATCCCTCAGGTTTGGCTTCTGAATATTTAATCAGTCGTAATCCTGGAGATACTATTTATGCCCGAGTAATAAATAATACTTCTTTTCATTTTCCAGAACAAGCAAATCAAGTAGTTTTAATAGCAAACGGTACCGGAATAGGCCCCTTTTTAGGTATGATTGCACAAAATCTAAAAAAAACAAAAACTTCACTCTATTGCGGATTTAGACAAGAAAACGAGATAGTTATAAAATATGAACAATTTTTAGAAGAACAAATTAATCAAGGAAAATTATTGCAATACGACTTTTCTTTTTCTTCAATGAGGGAAATACGATATGTAATGGATTTAGTAAAAAAAGACAAAGATTTTTTTGCAGATATGCTTAAAAATAATGGAGTAATAATGATTTGCGGATCATTACAAATGCAGATTAATGTTGAGGAAATTTTAGATGAAATTGTTTTTGAAAAATATCAGAAAAAAATAATAGAATACAAAAATCAAGGACAAATATTGACCGATTGTTATTAAAGAAATAATGGTAAACACTCATGAAAATGAATTCTCAGATATTAAAAATTTTTTATGGATTGGTTGCTTTATTTTTTATATCAATTAATGCACAAGTACAAAGAAACCGCACCACTACACTTATGGGATGCAGATTTGATTTTACTATAATTGCAGAGGATTCTTTAACAGCTGAAAAACATATAGATAGCGTCATAAATGAAATACTTCGTATAGAAAATTTAATTTCTGATTGGAAACCAGACTCTCAAATATCGAAAGTAAATCAAAATGCGGGTATATGCCCGGTAAAAGTAGATCCGGATGTTTGGCAACTTACTCGTAGAGCCATGTATATTTCAAAAATTACAGATGGAGCCTTTGATATAAGTTTTGCTGCAATTGATAAAATTTGGAAGTTTGATGGTTCTATGGTACAAATTCCTTCTTCGGAACAAATTAAAGAATCAATAAAAAATATTGGGTATAAAAATATTATTTTAGATAGCCTGAATTCTACAATTTTTTTAAAAAATCCCGGTATGAAAATAGGATTTGGTTCCATAGGCAAAGGTTATGCTGCAGATAAGGCTAAAGAATTAATGTTAAATAAAAATGTTAAAGCAGGAATTATTAATGCTTCTGGTGATATAAGTGCTTGGGGAAAACAAATTAATGGTAAAGAATGGAAGATAGGAATAGTAAATCCTTTTAATCCTGCTGACATTATGGGAGCATTTACAATTCATGATAAAAGCGTGACAACTTCAGGCTCTTATGAAAAATATGCTGAAATTAAAGGTGAAAAATATTCTCATATAATTAATCCCCAAACAGGATATCCTGTTAGAGGAATTGAGAGTGTAACCGTTATTGGTCCTAATGCAGAAATGGCTAATGGATTCAGTACTTCTCTTATGGTATTAGGTGAAAAAAAAGGATTCAAACTAATAGATCGTTTTCCGGAATATAGCTGTTTGATTATTACAACTGATGGCAATATAAGGAAATCTAAAAATTTTAATGTTGAATTAGAAATTTATGAAAAACAACTATCCTCTAAATCTAAATTTTAAGAAGAAATTAAACGTTCGAATAAATCTATCCATTTTTGCATAATATTATCTAGTGAATAGCGCAATATATTTAAAGAAGCAGTCTTTCCCATTTGTTTTCTTAATTTTTCATTTTCAATTAAAAAAGATAGTTTTTGTATGAAAATTTTCTTATTGTTTAAAGGTACCAGTAATCCATCTACTCCATTTTTGATAATCTCTGCCGGGCTAGATTTGCAGTCATATGAAACAGGAGGTACTCCATGAGCCATAGCTTCAGTTAATGTTAAACAAAATCCTTCATATTTAGATGTCATGGCATAAATAGAACTTTCTAATAAAACAGAACTCACATCAGAAGTAGCAGAATTTATTTCAATTGATGAGTTCAAGTTTAATTTTGAAATCAGTTTTTTTAGTTTTTTTTCTTGTTCTCCATTTCCATAAATAGATAATTTCCAATCAGGGTATTTTTGAGATATTATTTTCCATATTTTAATAAGATGATGGAACTGTTTTTGTTGATTTAACCTGCCTAAAGAAATTACTTTTTTATTTTCAAGGCATGCATAGTGTTGGGGTATTATAGTTATAGGATTTTCAATTACTTCTATGTTTAAAAGATTTTGTCCCCAAGATTTTTGATCCTCATGAGTTAATACAATAAAACGGTCAAAATGTTTACAAATATTGTAATCATTTAAACGATACAAGTATGTTATTATCCTACCTAAATAGTATTTATCCAGTTTAGAATAATATTGAGCTCGTTTATATTTAGCGAAATGACGTTCAATTATTTTTTTGCTTCCATCATTTAATTCATATATATATTTTGAATATTTACAAAAAGTAGAAATTGCAATATCCGGTTTTATTTTATGAAATAAAACAGAAATAGTTTGAAGGAATACCTTCTTATTCCTGCGAAAGTGGAATTTCTTTTTTAATCCTTTTTCTTTTTCAAAATCCAGATTTAAATAATGGAATTTTATACGTGAATCGAAGTTGAAAAAAGGAGTTTTAGGAGCAGGATATATTACAACAATATGTATTTCATAACCTTTATTAACTAAATAATTAGCTTTAGTGGAAATAATTCGTTCAATCCCCCCAGAGTTATGAATGTTACCAATACAATAGATTATTTTCATTAAAAGTAGCAGTTAGTTTTTTTAGAATAAAAAATACCCAAACACTATAACAAGAGTTGTTTAATATATTTACATTAGAATGATGAAAAACTTTTATTGATTTTTTATTTGATCCCTTTTTTAGCAAAATACTCTAAAAAATGATCTGGATGAGCACCAGTTCTATCATTATTATCTAAAGAATCTATTTTTTTCATATCATCTTCAGATAAATGGAAATCAAATACGTCTGCATTAGAAATAATTCTTTCTTTCTTAGTACTTTTAGGAATAGTAACTACTCCTTTTTGCAAATCCCAACGTATAATAATTTGAGCAATATTTTTATTATATTTTTCAGCCAATTTTTTCAATACCGGATTATCAAACAAAGCTCCACGTTTTAAAGGAGACCATGCTTCATACTGAATATTTTTTTGTTTACAAAAGTCCAGTAAATCCTGTTGTACAAGATTAGGATGAAATTCCATTTGATTTACCATAGGCACTGTTCCTCCAAGGTTTAAAATACCTTGAATATGATGTTGTAAAGAATTACATAAACCAATAGCTCGTATTCTTCCGGCTTTGTATAATTCTTCCATGGCTTTCCATGCTTCCAGATAAAAATCAGGATGTGGCCAATGAATCAAATATAAATCCAAATAATCTAGTCCCAACTTTTTCATTGATTCATCAAAAGCTTTAAACGTATCTTCATACTTTTGTTGGTTAAACCAAACCTTAGTGGTTACAAAAATTTCTTCACGAGGAACATTTGTTGTTTTAATCGCTTTTCCTACGCCTTCTTCATTATAATAATAGGCTGCGGTGTCTATATGCCTGTAACCTGCATCTAAAGCATAATGGATAGCATCAACCACTTCTTTTCCCCCTTCTGCCTTATATACTCCTAATCCAAGATAAGGCATCTTTACCCCATTTAATAAAGTAGTAGTTCCAGAAAGATCTGTAATATTCATTATTTCTTTTTTTTATTGGTTTCAAATGTACAATAAAAAATTTTTTATAGAGAAATTTGAGCTAAAAATTTATTTACCATAATTTTGTATGTTTCAATAATATAGATTTATGAAAAAATCAATCATAGCTTTAGCCTTAGGTACTTTAGGGCTAGGAATGTCTGAATTTGGAATGATGGGAATATTACCAGATATAGCACGTGATTTATCTATAAGCATCCCTAAAGCTGGTCATTTTATCTCAGCATATGCATTGGGAGTAGCGGTAGGAGCCCCTTTACTGGTATTGATTTCAGGAAAGCTCCCTTTAAAAAGGATTTTATTAATGCTAATGCTTATCTATATTGTTGGCAATTTATCTTTTTCATTGTGCTCTTATTATGAACTAAACCTTGTATTCAGGTTTATTTCAGGGCTTCCTCATGGGGCTTATTTTGGTGTAGGTTCTATTGTTGCCAATAAACTTGCACAAAAGGGAAAAGGAACTTCTGCCGTTGCAGGAATGATTTCAGGAATGACCATTGCAAATCTTTTAGGGGTTCCTCTTGGTACTTTTATTAGTAATCAGTATTCATGGTCAATTACTTACTTTGTAATTGCACTCCTTGGTATATTAATTTTCTTGTCAATAAAAAAATTTGTGCCAGAGCTTAAACCTTTGCCTTATACAGGATTTAAAAATCAATTTCATTTCCTAAGAAATATAAATCCTTGGCTTA
This sequence comes from Apibacter adventoris, assembly GCF_002964965.1. Classification (NCBI taxonomy): domain Bacteria; kingdom Pseudomonadati; phylum Bacteroidota; class Flavobacteriia; order Flavobacteriales; family Weeksellaceae; genus Apibacter; species Apibacter adventoris. Next base: position 93,709 of record NZ_PSZN01000018.1, on the reverse strand, counting down.
TCATATTTACAACGATATTAGGAAATGGAGGTATTTTTTGCTGGTATAGCTATATAAATCCCATTATGACTAAATCGGTAGGCTTTTCAGAAGAAGCTATGACAGGAGTTATGATGTTTGCAGGGTTAGGTATGGTACTTGGAAATATAATAAGCGGGGAATTATCAGATAAATATACTCCTCAGAAAGTGGCCACAGTTACTCAAGGATTAGCAATGGTTACCTTGTTATCTTTCTTTTTTTTAGTTCATTCCCGGTCTGCTTCCTTACTCCTTATGTTTATCTGTACCGGCTGTTTGTTTGCAGTATCGGCCCCTCAGCAGATCCTCTTATTAAAAAATTCAAAAGGAGGAGAGATGTTAGGGGCTGCATTGGCACAAGTAGCTTTTAATATAGGTAATGCTTTGGGAGCTCTTTTAGGAGGAATTCCTATTAGTAAAAATTACCCTTATGAATATTGTGCATTACCTGGTGTAGTTTTAACTCTTATAGGATTTCTAATTTTTTTATATTACACGATATGTAGATCAAAACTTAAATTCTAACTATTGACAAATTTTTTTAGCTTTTGGTTTATTTCCTTTCTTTTTTCTGAGTTAAAAAAAATGATTTTTAGTAAAATATATACACATTTAATTAAATTTTAGTTTGAGTATAATAAAGAATACATAATTTATATATAAATGAATTATTCTAACATTAAACTCATTTTAATTGACCTTACAATCTCTTCCAATTCTTCTACGTTAAAACTTCCGAATCCCATTCGAATGGCAGAAATATCTTGAGTTTGATAAAGTAAAGATTTAGGGATAAAAACACCTTGTTTTTTACAGTTTTCTCTTAATCTCAACAAATTGATAGAAGATTCCCATTCTGTCCATATAGCTAATCCACCCGAAGGAAGCCTAAAATTTACATGTTCTGCTAAATGATTTTGTAACAAAACAGCCAAATAATCTCTCCTTTCTTTATAAGTAGCAGAGGTTTTTTTTAAATGTCGGTGTATTTCACCTTCTTCTATAAGCTCACCCAAAGCATACTCCATAAAAATGTCGCCTTGTCGGTCAAGTATTCCTAAAAACTTTTGTATTTCCAAAATCAAATTTTCAGGAGCAACAACAAATCCAGTTCGAAAACCAGAGGTCAAAGATCTTCCGAAAGAACCTATATAAACCACCATTCCTTTTGAATCAGAGCTAGCAAGCGGTAAAACTTGGCTATTACCATAATGGAAATCATAATCATAATCGTCTTCCAGTATAATAAAACCGTATTTTTGAGAAAGTTCAAGTAATTCAAGCCTTCTTTGAGCACTAAGTGTTACCGTAGTGGGGTAGTGGTGGTGGGAAGTTATATATAACATACGGATTTTTGTTTTTTCACATAGTTTTTTTATTTCTAATGTATCTATACCATCCTTATCTACAGGAACTGTATAAAGATGAGCCCCGGATTTTTGAAAAATCATATTGGGAATAAAGTAGCTGAGTTTTCCTACGATAACTTTATCTCCGGGAGATATTAATAATTGAGAAGTAATATAAATACTCATTTCCATACTTCGAGTACTTATAAGGTTTTTAGGAGAAATATGAAGCCCTCGAGTAAGATTTAGAAAATTGGAAAGCTTTTCTTTAAAAAAATATTTGCTCTTATGTAAAGGATATTCTAAATTTTTTTGATTTTTTTTTCTTTTTAAACTTGATGAATATAGTTGAGATAATTGAAGGGTATTAAGCAGTCGTATGTCAGGAATTCCATCATTTAAACATATTGAAGTAGAAAAAATTTCAAATGGATTATCTAAGATTTGAGATTGTTTAAAGGTAAATCCTGTTTTAGAAGGATAGCTATAAGAATAGTTTTTATATAAAGTTTGTATTTTTTCAATCTTTTTCTCAGGCTTGTTTACAATAAATGTTCCTTTGTTAGGGAGTATTTCAATCCAGCCCATAGCTTCTAATTCATCATATACTTTTATCATTGTATTGCGGTTAACCTTAAGTATTTTGCTTAATATACGGGTTCCGGGTATTTTAGTACCGGGAAAAAGAAATCCTCTTTGAATTGCATTAATTATTTGTATTACAATTTGCAGGTATACAGATTGGGGAGATTTTCTGTCAATTATTATAAAATTACTGAAAGGTATGGTAGCCGGTCTATTCATAATTATAAAACTGGTATATATAGATCCTCCGGCAAGGTAATAAATTTGTGAAAAATAAAAGCAATGATTAAAAAAGAGAGAATAATAAAAAAATATTTGTTTTTGTTATTAGTTTTTTATTCTGAAATTTTTTACGCACAGGAAGGTAAGGAATTAGAACATGTAATTATTGAAGGGAAAACAAATTCTCTTCCATTTTCCCAAACCTCCCAAAATATACAGATAATAACCCGTAAGCAAATTGAGGAAATTCCTGCTGCCTCTATTGAGGAATTACTTTCATATTTTTCTGGAATAGATGTGCGCCAAAGAGGTGCGCATGGTGTACAGGCAGATATTAGTATACGGGGAGGTTCTTTTGAACAAGTTTTAGTGTTAGTAAACGGAGTACACATGAATGATAGCCAAACAGGACATAATACTCTTAATATTCCTTTTGATATGGCAACTATAGAACGTATTGAGGTAATAAAAGGTCCGGCTGCTCGTCGTTTCGGGCAAAATGCCTATGCCGGAGCTATTAATATAGTAACTCGTCCGTCAGGAAAAAATGATATAACAGTTACAGGTTCGGGTGGAGATTTTGGTACCTATTCATTAAGTTCAGCACTAAATTTATCAGGAAAAAAGTTATCTCAATTTTTTCAGGTTGAAACTTCACAATCTGATGGATATCGCTTTAATACTGATTATCTTATAAAAAATGTATGGTATCAAAATAAATATAAATTAAATAAAGGAGAAATACAATTTCAGACAGGAATTATTGAAAAAAAATTTGGAGCTAATGGGTTTTATTCTTCACCCAAGGCCCAAGATCAATATGAACAAATTCAGACATCACTGGTAAGTTTAGGCTGGAACCAATTTTTAGGTAATTTTAAAGTAAGTACCAATGCTTATTGGAGGAGGTCTCAAGATGAATATTTGTACAATCGTAATAATCCTATGGCATATAGGAATCTACATATTGGGAATAATATAGGAATAGAAGTAGTGGGGACATATTTATCTACCTTAGGTACTACCGGTATAGGAGGAGATTTTCGTAAAGAATTTTTAAGTTCTAATAATTTAGGGAAAAGGGAAAGAGAAGTAAGTTATATTTTTTTAGATCATCATTTTTTATTTTTGAACAATCATTTAGATATTACTCCAGGTATTAGTTTTGCTCATTATTCAGATATGGGAAATTATTGGTATCCCGGAATAGATATAGGGTACAGAATTGATGAAAAAAATAAGATATTTGCTAATTTTGGAAAAACCTATAGAATTCCTTCATATTCAGATTTATATTACTCTGATCCGGTTAACGATGGTAATTCAGAATTAAAACCCGAAAATGCTTTGTCTTATGAATTAGGGTATAGATTATCTAGTAAAACGCTAAGAGGGTCTATAAGTTTTTTCAGAAGGGAATCTAAAGATTTAATAGATTGGACCAAAGATAAAGAAAATGATAAATGGAAGCCGATTAATATAGCTAAAGTTAATACAAATGGAGTGGAAGTAGATTTTACACAACATTTTCTTACCGCATTTATAAAGTCCTATTCTATCGGATATACCTATTTAGATAATGAACTCAAAAATATAAAAGCCCATTTTTCCAAATATTCACTCGATAATTTACGTCATCAGTTAGTAATAAAAATAGAACATAAATTGATGAAAAATTTTAGTAATCAAATTGTCTATCGTTATAATGATAGGGTTTCATTAGAAGTTTATCATTTATTGGATGATAAACTAATGTATCAATTAAATAAAATTACAGCTTTTGTTCTGGTAAATAATATTTTAAATACGCAATATACAGAAACAAACTTAGTACCTATGCAAGGTAGGTGGATACTGATGGGAATAAGTTTTAAAAATATATTTTAACATATAGAATTCAACCAAATATTCACAAAGATTTTAAATTTAGTTTCATCATTATATCTGTTTGTTTTTCTTCACCTAATAAAAAAATATGTTTATCAAACTCAGCAAAACCGTTTTTTTTATAAAAATTTATAGCATTTAGGTTGTCTTCCCATACACCAAGCCACAAAAATTCAGCATTTTCTCTTTTACCAAGTTTTATGGCCAAATCTATTAATGACTGGCCTATTTTATTTTTCTGAAATTTTTTTAAAACATATATACGTTCAATTTCTACAGAGTTTTTATATTTTAATTCAGTTTGGGAATTTTCAAAATTTATTTTAAGATAGCCTGCAATAGTACCATTTATAATAGCAAAGTAAAATTTTGAATTTCCAAGTATTTCATCTGTTAATTTAGATATACTAAAGTTTTTATCTAAATATTTTTGCATGTTATCTTCACTGTTTTTTTGAGAAAATGTCTCATAGAAAGTTTGTTTAGATATTTTTTGCAATTCATAAAGATCATTTGCAGAAATTTTTTGGATTATAAAGGACTTCATAAAACTTACATAAATACTTTTGATATTTTATAGCTACTTGTAAATATATGAAATGATAAAATATATCATGGTAATATATGTAATAATCTTCCAATTTTGATATTGTTTAAATTTAATTTATAGTATATAAATAATGTTATAAAATATATCTAGGTGTTATAATTTTATAAAAAAAATAACGTTATATATTGAAGGTCCATATTATTAATATGAAATATATACTTTTTAGTGTTTTTTTTGTTTTCTCCTTTTTTTGTTTTTCGCAAATTACTATTAATGTAATAGATTTTGATACTAATTTACCTATATCTGGAGCAAAGATATATTTACACACGAATAATTTATTATTAGGAATATCCGATGCTAAAGGAACTATATTACTCGAAACCGAAAAAATGGAAAATGAAACTGTTTTTGTAGAAGCAGCAAAGTATATGCCTAAATATGAGATTATAAATGAAGATTATTATACTATTTATTTAGAATCTAAGGAACAGTATAAAAAAAAATCCTCTGATGCAGAAAGTATAATTTTTCAAATGATAAAAAAAGAAAAAATTAATAATCCACATGCTTTAGAAAATTATCAATATACTTCATATACCAAATTTGAAATAGATGCAGATAGTTCATCTTTTCATTATATTGAAACACCTAAAAAAAAGAGGGAAATAATTAATAATCAGATAAAAACAATTTTACCCTATTCTATGTTTTTTATAGCCGAAAGAGCTATGATTCATAAATATGATAAAAAATTAGGAGAGAAAAATATTATAGAAGCCAATAATGTGTCTGGATTAAAAAAACCGATTTATGAAGCATTAGCAAAAGCCTTAATGATGAATGAATTACCCGATTTTTTAGAAGAAAAAAATCTTAAATTTTACAGGTTTAAAAAAGTAGATAGTTTAGAAATAAATCATAGGAAAACGTATAAAGTAGTTTTTTATCTTAAAAAACAATATAATTCTATAGCAGCATCTAACGGAACTTTATTTGTAGATGCAGAAAGTTATGCTTTGGTGCGTTACATAGGAACTATAAAAGATAACTTAACGTATTTTTATAAAATAGAAAGAGAACCACACTATGGAATCTGGTTTACACGTAGTGAATACACTAAAATATTTTTTCCCATAACCCGTATATTAAATAAAAATAATCCCGGAGCTCATTCTTGGGCAACAATAAGCACTGTATATTCAAAATTTAAGACCATGGTATCATTTACAAAAAAAGAATTTTTCGGTTACAATTATGAAACAGAAAAAGATTTTTGGGACAATGATAAAAAAATATCTCTTTATAGGAATCCTATTTTAACAAGACGTGAGTTAAATACATACCCGACAATAGACAGTTTATCACAAAAATATAAATTAATAAAAAAAATACAATTTTTTTCTCCTATACTTAATGGAGAGGTAAAAGTAGGGAAAATTAATTTTGATTTGTTCAATAGTGTACGTTTTAACGATTTTGAAGGATTAAGGTTTCAATTTGGAGGAAGAACTAATTATGATTTCAGCAAAGATTTTTCAGTAAGAAGTTTTGCTGCCTGGGCAACAAAAGACCAACAAATGAAATTTGGAGGAGGAATAGATTTTTTTGTAAATAAAATTAATAATGGGAAACTTTGTTTATTTGCAGAATCAGATGTTAATGCTGCAGGAAAAAATCGTTTTAGGGAGTATGGTGCTATTGAAAATATAAGAGATCAAACTAATAATTTATCCAATAATATTTACTATAGACATGAAAAAGGGACTTTGGAATACCAACAGGATTTTTTTGATATTTTTACAGCAGCCATAGTTACTGACTATCAAAAACAAAAACCAGTTTTTAATTATTCGTACAAAGGGAATCCTACTTATACAAAATACGATCAGTTTGCGACCTCATTAAGAATTAAGTTTACTCCATTTGTAAAATATATGAAAACCCCTATAGATAAAATTGCTATTGAAGATAATTTGCCATACTTTTTCTTTAATTATACTAGAAGTTGGAATGCATTTTCTTCAGATTTTGAATATAATAAAATTGATTTAACTTCTTTTTTAAAATGGGAAAATTCACTAGGAAATACTAAAATTACAGCAAACGCAGGATATATTTCAGGTAAAACTACTTTATTAAATCTGTATGAAGGTTTTGGAGTAGTAAAAAATGGCTCCACTGTATGGGGGCGGTTTGAATTAAAAGGATATAACACTTTTGAAACAATACATCCAGGAAGCTTTTTTGCCAGCCAATATACTGCTTTTTTCCTTTCACATACTTTTAAAGATTTAAGAGTATTTGGACATAAATATTTGTATATAACTATAGTTTATAATGGAATGATAGGAAATTTAGAACACCGGGAATTACATTCAGAACATAAATTTTCAGTACCGGAAAAATATTATCAGGAAGTCGGAATTGAATTTAATAAGCTGATTAGTATTTTTGGAATTGGAGCATATTACAGATTAGGCACATATCATACAGGAAATTTTGATAATAATCTGTACTTAAAACTAACTTATACTCTATTTAAATAATTTATAATGTTGAAGTATAAAAGTATATGTTTTCAAATATCCATTTTAAAAAATAAAAATATACTTTAAATTTTATTCATAAAAATTAATTCTGTTTTGAAGATCTGTTAATTCTTTTTGCAAAACTTTGATTCGACTGATTAAATTATGTATAGCATCTATCCCTGCCATGTTAATATCCAAATCATAAAACATACGACTATAAGATTCTAATTGAGGAATTTCCTCAATAGGAATATAACTTTCTTCCTTTTCTTTTACAATAGTAAGCAGCCCCATTTCTGACAATTCTTCTAAAAAATTCGGTTCTACTTCATAATACGTACAATATTCTTTTATAGTAATTACATTGTTTGCCATGATAGTTTTTTTAAGATTCAGCTAATTGTTTGAATAATTCTTTTTGTTTATCCGATAAATGGGTAGGAATTTTAACTTGATATGTTACTATTAAATCTCCAAATTCACCGTCTTTTTTGTAAATAGGAAATCCTTTTCCTTTTAGGCGCACTTTAGCACCATTTTGAGTTCCGGGAGTTATTTTTAATTTTACCTTACCATCTAAGGTGTTAATAGTAGTTTCTCCACCTAATACAGCTGTATAGAGATCTAAAGATATTATTGTGGTTAAATCATTGTTTAATCTTTTGAAATTAGGATCTTCACTAATTACAAAAGTAATATATAAATCGCCATTAGGACCTCCATTTACACCTGGTCCCCCTTGTTTACTTAATTTAATTTGTTGCCCGTTTGCAATACCTGCCGGAATAGTAATACGAATTTGTTTTCCATTTACATTCAGAGTTTGTTTATGAGTTGAAGCAGCATCACGTAAAGAAAGATGTAGCTCGGTAGTATAGTCCTGACCTTTATATTGGGAACTTCTTCGGTTGCCTCCTCTTTTTCTTCCCTGGCTGCCGAATAATTCACTGAAGAAATCAGAAAAATCTTCTGTACCAAAACCCTGAGAAAATCCTTCGAAAGGATGTCCTGAGTTATCGTAATAATATTGACCTCCACCGGCATTTCCTTGTTGTTGACGTGCTTGTTCAAATTGTTCAGCATGTTTCCAGTTTTCGCCATATTGGTCATATTTCTTTCTTTTATCGGGATCACTCAGAACCTCATTCGCTTCATTAATCTGTTGAAATTTCATATTAGCTTCCTTATCATTGGGATTAAGGTCAGGATGATATTTTCGTGCCAGTTTCCTAAAGGCTTTTTTAATTTCATCCTGAGAAGCAGTTTTATCTAATCCTAATACTTTATAATAGTCGATAAATGCCATATATTAATTAATTCTTTTAATTGGGTTACGATATTTTTAGTATATCAATTTTAATGCAAAATATGAAAAAATTATCATTTTGTCATATAAAACTTGATATAATAAAAGTAAAAAATATATAAAAGAAGAGCAACTTAATTATATGAAAAAAGTTCTTATTTTTACTAGATAAGATACCATATAATTTTTATAAACCTTTTCAATCAACAAGTTTATTTGTACAAAATAATTTGTGTTATTTCTGTTGTATAGATTTAAGGATAAGAATTATAATAAATGAAAAAAAATAAAGGAGTAGCAAAAACTACTCCCATTAGATAAAGTTGAATTTAAAAATGAATGATTTTACTTAAGAATCGAGCTGATTAACTTATCATTAAAATCATTATCTTTTGTAGCTATTACAGAATCTATCGAAAGAGCATATAGTGCTTCTGTAATGGAAAGTGTACCTTTTGCTGAATTTTTACGTCCATTGAAAGGGAACACATCAGGTCCTCTTTGACATTGAGAATTAATATTGATTCTACCAACTTGGCAACGTAAAGATTTAATGAAGTTTGATATGTTTTCTGTATTGTTTGAGAAAATAGAAACTTGTTGTCCTGTATTAGATTTAATTATATAATCTATGGGTTCCTCAGGATAGTAATAAGGAACAATGGGCAAAATAGGACCAAATTGTTCCTTATTATATAATAAATTCATTTTTTCATTAACCGGATATATAATTGCCGGGTTAACTAATGAATAGTTAATTATTCCTCCTCCGGATTCTTTATTAATAATCTCCCCTCCATTAGCAATTGCCTCATCAATGCATTTTTGTATATATTCAGGTTTTTCAGGTTCAGCTACCGGGGTTATAAAAACATTGTTATCCCAAGGCATCCCTACAGAAAGTTTTGATATTTCTTCACAAAGTTTTTTGTTGAAGTTATCAGCGATAGAACTATGTACAAAAATAATCTTTAAAGCTGTACAACGTTGTCCATTAAAAGAAAAAGCCCCTTGTATAACTTCATTTACAGCCCAATCAATATTTGCAGTTTCATCAATAATTCCTGCATTTTTTGCATCTAATCCTAATACAGCATGTAAACTATTAGCAAATGGAGATTCTTTAATCATACCATTTGCAACTTTACTAGAGCCTATAAATGCTAATACATCAATTTTTCCTGATTGCATTAAAACAGGAGTGACATCTCGTCCTCTACCATATAAAGTATTGATTACACCTTGAGGAAAACATTCTTTGAAAGCATCCAATAAATAACTAAACAATAAAATTCCTTGTCTTGGTGGTTTAAATAATATCGTATTGCCCATTAATAATGCCGGTATTAAAGTAGCAAAAGTTTCATTTAAAGGATAGTTATAAGGTCCCATACATAGTACCACTCCATAAGGTAATTTTTTTACCTGAGCCAATACTCCGCTTACAGTTTTTATTTGAGAGGATTCTTTATCAATTTTTTTTAGAGCAATAATGGTATCTTTTATATACTCTACAGTGCGATCGAATTCTTTTTCCGCATCTTTTACACTTTTGCAAATTTCCCAAATAATCATTTTTACAATAGGCTCACGTTGGCTTTCCATTTTATGAATGAAATTTTCCATTGCCATTATTCGATCATTTACAGACATGGAAGGCCATTCACCTTTTCCTCCGTTAAATGCTTTTGTTGCAGCATCTAAAGCCCTGATTGATTCCTTATTGGTAGCAATTGGATAGCTGCCTATTTTAAATTTTTCTAAAGAATTAGAAGATTCGGACTGTATATAAATCGGTGAAAAAACATCTTGAAAAGGTCCTTTCCATTCAATAAACTCACCATTTATTAATATTTTTGTTTGATTTACGGTTTTATCTAATCGAAATTTTTCAGGTATTTCATTTATCTTCGGAAATAATGAAGTGTTATTTGAAGTCATTTTTTATATGTATCTTTATTTAAATGGTTTATATTTAAAATTATTAGTTTGTACAAATATAACAATAGTTTCGTTTTATTTGTGTATAATATTATTATTTATAAATAAAAAATACTTTTAATTAATAAGGAAAGAAAACGAAAGTTTTTTAGTGAAAATATTGATTTATTAGTTAATTTATGTTATTAGTGTGTTTTGATTTGGTTTTTAGGGTTTAATTTACTTTTATTGTATCCATAAATAAAATATATTATTAATCCCATAAGTAGCCAAATAATAAACATGATCCAATTTGACCATCCCAGTTCAGTCATTAGATATAAATTAAATAAAATACCAAGAATGGGAATTAATGAAAATTTATACTTTAAAGAAGCAATAGATAATCCAAACCACACTAATGCAAATATGAATAATAAAGGTTTTTCATATATTATTTTCATATATTCAGTTTGGGTAATAAAAAGAGTTATACAAATAATAAAACAAATTCCGGTTATATATTGGCTGTTAATATAAGGTATTTTAAATCTAGCTTTATTTGTTTCTCCTTTGTTTTCCAGGTATAATGTACCGGAACAAACCAAAATAAAAGCAAAAAAAGTTCCCACACTCGTGAGATCTACTACAAATTGCATATCTAAAAACATAGAAGGAATTCCGACCAAAATTCCCGTAAGAATTGTAGCAAACCCCGGAGTTTTATATTTTTTATTAATAGAACTAAATTTATTACCCAATAGTCCATCTCTACTCATAGACATCCATATTCTGGGTTGTCCAATTTGGTATACCAATAGTGTACTGGTTATCGAAATTACTGCACTTATAGAAATAATACCGGCAATAAAGTCCATTCCTACTTTTCCAAATACATAAGCCAAAGGATCATCTACTCTCAATTCTTTATAATTAACCATTCCTGTTAAAACTAGAGAAAGTATAACATATAAAAGAGCACAGATAATAAGGCAAAATATCATAGCTTTGGGCAAATCTCTTTGAGGATTTTTGGCTTCTTCTGCAGTTGTGGAAATAGAATCAAAGCCGATAAAAGCAAAAAATACGGCAGCAACTCCCCCCATTACACCACCTAAACCATTTGGTAAAAAAGGAGACCAATTTTCTGGTTTAATAAAAAATGATCCGGCTATAATAACAAGAATGATAACTCCTAATTTTAATATTACCAACCAGTTTCCTAAGTTTTTAGATTCTTTGATTCCAATATAAACAATAAAAGTGATAAACAAGGTAATAAGTCCGGCAGGTAAATCAAATAATATTTTTATTCCCCCGATTTGAGGGGCATTACTATAAGTGTATGCAGCTTTAGCTACGGTATCGGGAATTGAATTTTTAAATGTACCTGATTGTATTTGATTATATGCTTCTTTTGCAGAACTATAATCAATTCCCAGCCAATCAGGCCAATGAATACCAAATCCGGAAAGCATAGTAGTAAAATATTCAGACCAAGCTATTGCTACTACCATATTAGATACCGCATATTCTAAAAGAAGAGCCCAGCCTATTACCCAGGCAAATATTTCACCAAGAGATATGTAAGTGTAAGTGTACGCACTTCCACTTATAGGGATCATTGAAGCAAATTGTGCATAACACAAGGCTGTAAAGATACAGGCAGTAGCTACAAGTATAAATAAAAGAGAAACGGCAGGGCCTCCTTCATATGCAGCACGGCCAATAGTACTGAATATTCCGGCACCCACTATTGCAGCTACACCTAAAAATGTAAGGTCTCTTATCCCTAAAACTTTATGTAATTGAGAATTTTTTGAATTTTCAGTTTCTATGTCAGATAATTTTTTACGCCTGAATAATGATTGTAAATTCATTGAAATTAAGGATATAATTATTTTTTAGCAGTTTGTATTAGTCTTGATAATTTGCTGTTTTTTCTTCCATATAAAAAATAAATACTAAGACCTAAGAAAAGCCAGATAACAAACATTCCCCAATTTGACCATTCAAGTTCAGTCATTAAGTATAAATTGAATAAAATGCCTAAAATAGGTATTAATGAGAATTTATATTTTAAAGAAGCAATAGATAAGCCCAACCATACAATCCAAAATATAGATAATAAAGGTTTTTCTTTTATAATTTTATGAAAATCAGTTTGAGTCAAAAATAAAGTAAAGCCAATACAAAAAAATAAAAGAATTAAAATTTTGCCGTTAATATAAGGTAATTTAAATTTTGCTTGTTTTGAAAGCTTCTTATGATCTAAATATAAAACTCCGGAACAAACTAAGATAAAAGCAAAAAAAGTACCTACACTTGTCAGGTCTACTACAATTTGCATATCCAGAAACATAGCTGGAATACCAACGAAAAAACCCGCAATAATAGTTGCAAAACCGGGAGTGTGATATTTTTTATGGATTTTTCCAAAAGGTTTCCAGAGTAAACCATCACGACTCATTGTCATCCATATTCTGGGTTGTCCAATTTGATAAACCAGAATAGCCCCTGTCATGGCAATAACAGCACTTACGGAGATAATTCCGGCAATAAAATTCATTCCGATCTTTCCAAAAACATAAGCTAAAGGGTCATCTACCCTTAGTTCTTTATAATTAACCATTCCTGTCAAAACTAAAGCTATACCTGCATATAAAACGGTACATATAATAATGCAGTAAAGCATGGCTCTGGGTAAATCTTTTTGAGGATTTTTGGCTTCTTCAGCTGTCGTGGAGATGGAATCAAAACCAATAAATGAAAAAAACACAGCAGCTACTCCTCCCATAACTCCTCCCAATCCATTAGGTAAAAATGGGGACCAATTTTCGGGTTTTATATAAAAAACACCGATGAGAATAATTCCGATAATAACTGTTAGTTTTATCCAAACTAAAATATTGCTTATTCGTGTAGATTCTTTTATACCCACGTAAGCAAGTGCAGTAACTAAGAGAGTTATTAAACCAGCAGGAAGATTAAAAATAATTTTTATTCCTGAAATTTCAGGTGCTGACTGATATATTTGCGAAAGTTTTAGATCATTAGCAGAAACGGTTAATGGATGTGTCTGACTTTCAATGAATGCTCTGTGAGCATTCCAATAATCTATTGATAACCAATCAGGCCAATGAATGCCAAAACCCTGTAACATCGATATAAAATAACCAGACCAAGAAATAGCGATAACTATATTAGATACAGCATACTCTAAGATTAAAGCCCAACCAATGGTCCAGGCAAAAATTTCACCTAATGAAACATAAGCGTATGTATAAGCACTACCGCTTACTGGGATCATTGAAGCAAATTGGGCATAGCATAATGCGGTAAAAATGCAGGCAACTGCCACAAGAATAAATAATAAAGAAATAGCAGGCCCTCCTTCATAAGAAGCTCTACCAATAGTACTAAAAATACCGGCACCTATAATAGCAGCAATTCCAAAAAAAGTTAAATCCTTAACAGATAATACCTTATTTAGCTGAGAATTTTGAGTAATATCTTGTAAATCAGAAATGTTTTTTTTTCGAAAAAGAGAGTTAAAATTCATTCCGGGTTTTTTATATTTTATATGTAAGTATATAATATCGAATGCAAAAGTAAAAATATCTTTTCATTACTTCATTAAAATCTTATGTTGTTTTAGATTTTTATTTTTACTTTCATTAATATGATATTAATCATGTTTGGTGATAAATTTATCTCATATTTATTTATAATTATTCTAAATAAATTTATAAGTTTGTTATTAACAAATTAAAAGAGATATTTTATGAAAGTTTTTTTATGCCTCATTTGTTCATTTTTATTTTTATGGGTAAACTGCCAGGAATTGGCATCAATAGAAGGTCGGGTTTTAACATCTAATAATCTGCCTGTGCAAGGAAGTGAGATAAAGCTCGAAGGAGATGTTACTATTATTGTTTATAGTAATAAAGAAGGTGAATTTAAAATAGCTAATTTAAATTTAGGAGAATATAATATAAAAGTTTCATATAAAGATAAAATAATATATGATGGGAAAATTAAATTAGAAAATGCTAAAGTTTATAATTTAATTTATACGGAAGAAAAATCTACGGTAAAGGAGATTGAAGAAGTTATAGTTGAAGGGGATAAGATTAAAAGCAATAGTGAATATGTAGCAAAAATGCCCTTAAAAAATATAGAAAATCCTCAAGTTTATACAGTTATTTCTAAAGAAATTATGAGCAATCAAATTGTAACTACTTCAGAAGAAGCATTAAAAAATGTTCCGGGAGGAAGTAATGCAGTACAAGGACCAGGATCAGGAGGAGTTGGGCTTTATCTTATGATGAGAGGATTCAGTACTGATATAGGACTACGAAACGGACTTTCTACAAATTCAGCTACTCTAACGGATATGGTAAATGTTGAAAGATTAGAAGTAGTCAAAGGTCCTTCAGGCACTTTATTCGGTTCCGTGATCTCTTATGGGGGAATGATAAATAAAATAACAAAGAAACCCTATCAAAATTTTGGTGGGAGTATAGATTATACCACCGGTTCATGGGGATTATCCCGTTTTACTGCTGATGTTAATACTCCTGTAAAAGATTCCACAGTTTTATTTAGAATTAATGCCGTATATCATACAGAAGATTTTTTTCAGGATTATTCAGGGAGGAAAACCTGGAGTATAGACCCTAGTTTTACCTATAAAGTAGATGACCGCTTAACTTTTAATTTGGATTTTGAACTTTATCATACTTCAGGGAATACAAATTTTTACACAAAAGGGAGCGGGGTAACAGTAAATACATTTAAAGATTTACCTTATAATCCAAAAAAATCATTATCTAATAAGAATTTAGTTAGCGAAGCAGATATTTTTAATGCCTTTATAGAGGCTAAATATAAGATTTCAGATTCTTGGACCTCTCAAAGTTTATTTTCTTTCTCCAAATCTGAAAATAAAGCCAATTATTTATTCCTTACTTTCACAGATAATGAGAATGTACAAAGACGGATTATGAAAGTTCCCAGTACATTTACCCGATATAATGTACAACAGAATGTACTTGGAAAATTTAATTTTGGTGAAGTGAAGAATGAATTCCTTTCAGGAATTGACTACTTATATTATACAACAGAAGATAAAAGGGCGCAGGTAATTTATGATATAATAAATGTAAATCAGCCCGATTTGTCCCTTTCAGTTGATAAATACAATTCATTAATTGGAGCGGTTAATCCATTTGCAGAATATTTTAGAAAACATAATATTTTAGGTGTTTATGTTTCTGATGTAGTAAAAATACAAGATAGATTAAATTTTTTGTTATCATTAAGAATGGATTATTATAAAGCAAAAGGAGGGGATTATTTAGATATGAAATCATATAATTATGACGATGATCAGACCTCTTGGTCACCTAAATTTGGTATTGTATATGAGATACTTAAAGATAAAGTTTCTTTATTTGGAAATTATATGGACGGATTTACTAATGTCGTTGATACAGGTTCACCTGTAGGGCAGAAAAAAAGTTATAAACCAGAGCATGCTAATCAGTGGGAAGGAGGAATAAAATTAGATATTTTTGAACATCGAATAGTTTCCACATTAAGTTATTACCACATAAAGGTTAAAAATTCTCTAAGAACTGTTTCAGATGGAATAGATACTTATACAGTACAGGACGGAACAAGAAAAAGCAAAGGTGTAGATATAGAAGTTAAAGCAATACCATTAGAAGGATGGAATTTAATTGTAGGATATGGTTATAATGATAGTCGATATGTAAAGGCTGATGCATCAGTAGAAGGTAAACATCCATATAATACCCCATACAATTCATTTAATTTTTGGACAGATTATACATTAACAAAAACAAAACTCAAAGGTCTTGGAATAGGAATAGGAGGGAACTCAATAGGCAAAAGTTATTGGGATGATGCCAATACATTCGTTATTTCCGGATATACAACACTTGATGCAAGTATTTTTTATACTAATTCAAAATATAAAATTTCATTAAAGATGAATAATCTGACCAATCAAACTTATTGGACAAGCAATTATTGGGGGCAACCACAGAAACCCAGACAATTTTTAGCTTCATTGATTTATAAACTATAATGAAATACAGTATAAAATTAGCTAACTAATGAAAAAAATTGCATTAATTTTTAATATTATTTTTTTTTCTATAATATATGCTCAAGAAGAAATAAAGATTGGGGAAAAATATTCTTTTTATTCTCAAATATTAAAAGAAAACAGGGAGTATTGGGTATATCTCCCCCCAGAATATGAGGCTCAAAAAGAAAAATATCCGGTAATATATTTATTAGATGGAGAATCAAATTTTTATTCTTTGGTAGCAATTCAAAAAGCTTTTACTAAAGGAATGTATAATTACATGCCGGAATCTGTTATTGTAGGAATTATAAATACGGATAGAACAAGAGATCTTACTCCGACTCAATCTTCACTAAAAAGAGATGGAAAAATATTTTTTGAAAATAGCGGTGGAGCAGAGAATTTTTATAATTTTTTAATTGAAGAATTGAAACAGAATATAGAGAAAACCTACCGTACCAATGGATATAATATTATAGTAGGACATTCATTCGGAGGATTGTTTGTGTTGAATACATTTGTCCATCATTCAAGTTCATTTAAATCATACGTAGCAATAGATCCCAGCATATGGTGGGATAATAAAAAAATATATAAAGATGCCAAGGAGCTATTAGAAAAAAAAAACTTAATAGGATTTAATTTATTTATAGCAATGGCTAAAAAAGAAACTAAGGCCAATGATGAACATTCTGATGCTATAAGGCTTTTTTGTACAGATCTATTAGATACATCTACACGAAATAATTTACGAAGTAAATGGAAATATTATCCTGAAGAAGATCATGGGACTGTAAATATTCCAGGAATGTATGATGCATTCAAATTTATTTTTAAAGGGATAACCTTACCTGTAAAAAAAATACCACAAGACCCTAATCTTATTGAAGAATATTATAAACAGTTATCAGAACAGTTAAATTTTGAATTTCTTCCTTCTGAAACTTTAATAAATAATCTTGCAGAATATTCTCTTTCGATAGGAGAAATGGAAGCAGCCTCTAAAATTATTGATTACAATCTTAAAAATTATCCTGGGAATATTGCTACAGATAAAATTCGTGCTAAAATAGAGCAAAGCCAAAAAGAAAATTCTCAATAAAAGACATAAAAGATATTTTATAATTGAAGAAAATTGCTAAAAATAAAAAAACAATATTTAAGAAAACTATTTCCTGGTTACACTTATGGCCTGGAATTATATCAGCAATTATTCTCTTTTTTGTATGTATTACAGGTACAGTAGTAGTTATATCCGATGAAGTAATTGATTTTAATGCTCGTCACTATTTATATGTAAAAAATCTAAAAGAAAAAAAAATACCTATTGAAAAACTTTTACAAAAGGCACAAATAGAATTTCCAGATTATAAGTTATCTTATTTTATTACCTACAGAGATAAAAAAAGATCTGTTAAAGTTTTACTTTTTAATCCTAAAGAAGGGCTGATTAATGTTTTTATGGATCCATATACAGGAAAAGTTATCGGTAAAGATAATACCATAATGTTTTTTTTCGTTACTGCACATTTACACGCATCATTATTATTAGGGAAAACAGGAGAATGGATTGTAGATATAGCAAGTATTATTTTTCTTTTAGAATTAATAACAGGACTTATACTTTGGTGGCCTAAAAAATGGACGAAGGCTAATTGTGATAAAAATTTTAAAATAAAATGGAAAGCAAAATGGAGAAGATTAAATTTAGACCTGCACAATGTATTAGGGTTTTACACTATTATCTTTTCAATTATTCTTGTCATAACAGGCTTAATTATAGCATTTAAACCACTTTCAAATGTAACTGTAAAGCTATTTGGAGGAGATCCCACAAATGAGTGGATGACTACTCTTCCCAAATCGGATTTCACTAAAAAATTTATAGGTTTCAATAAAATTATAGATAAAATATTTATTTCTGATCCTACGATTGAAGCTATACAGGGACAGGTTTATAATTTTGATTCTATAGGTTATTTTATGCTTACATCAGCTAAAAACATATATTTAAAAACAACTTCAAACTCTAAGACGAGAATTTATAATAAATATACTGACAAAGAAATATTAATTCCCAAGCCTATACAAAAACAAATACAAGTGGAAAATTTAAATATGATGTTACATATGGGAACTTGGATGGGAAAAATAGGGAAAATTTTAACATTTATAGTAGGAATCATTGGTTCTAGTTTACCTTTAACAGGTTTTTTAATATGGTATGGGAAAAAATTTAAGAAACGGAAATTTAAATAAAACAAAAGATGAAATAAAAAATCTCAAAATTTATATTTTGAGATTTTTTTATTTGTTTAATAATAGGATTTATTTTTTTCTTTAGGTGGATAATAAGTAAATATTTTTTGCATAGCTTTTCCTATTTCTTCTTCCTTGTTAGCTACATTGCTAACATTAAGCCCATCAGCAATACCTTCCCAAACTAAGACATTTTTTTTAGTGTCTACTAAATGTACAGTCAGTTTACCTTCACGGGTTTCATATACAGTGCTAGAACCGTTCCATCCATAACCCCATCCGTATCCCCATCCCCAGGGGGCCCCCCAATAAGGGTCATTATCAATATTAACCACTTTTTTAGAAGATGCTAAAACATTTACAGTTAAATCACCCCTTTCAGCTTCAGTAAGTCCTTTACTTTTAAGTTGACCGACAATTGCCCTTACAATTCTATTTTTATCCAAATCATTTAGTTTTAACGAGTCTATACCATTTTGATAAATACTGAAAGTTTTATATTGAGAAAAATCTACAGATTTATCATAATCATAAGAAGTAGTGATAGAGCAGTTGGTATATACTAAGAATATACCCAATAAGGTAAAGAGTTTAAAATTAAACTTCATATTTAAATATTTTTAAATTTGATTAATATAATTAGGCAAATATCGAATATTATACCAAAAGTTATATAAAGATCAAAAAATATTAAAACGATAAAATATAAATATAAGCAGGATAAAAATACTGTGTAGAAAAAAGGTATTGTTAGATAGTTATTAATAGTGATAAAATACTTAAATTCGAAAGAGATAAAGGTGAAAAATAGTAACTTTGTAAGAATAACTAATTTCTCTGGTTTATGAATAATAAGATCATTGCAATTGATTTTGATGGTACTATAGTTGAAGATAAATATCCTGAAATAGGAAAACCTATGGCTTTTGCTTTCGAATCTATGAAAAAATTACAAGAAAAAGGCTATAGACTTATTTTATGGACTTATAGGAATGGAGAAAAATTACAAGAAGCTGTTGAATTCTGTAAAAAGAAAGGTATAGAGTTTTATGCAATAAATTCAAGTTTTGAAGGAGAAGTTTTTGAAGAAAATAAACAAAGCAGGAAAATAAATGCCGATTATTTTATTGATGATAGGAATTTGGGGGGCTTTCCAGGTTGGGGAGAAGTATATCAGATTATAGTTGAAAAAATAGAGTTTGGAATAGAAGATAGAGAAATTTTAGCATATTCGAAAAGGAAACGTAAAAAAGATAAAGGATTTTTTTCAAGAATATTTAAATCATGATAAAATTAAAAACAAAAGAAGAAATTGATTTGTTGTATGAAAGTGCACAAATTGTTTCTAAAACTTTAGGTATGCTTGCTAAAGAAGTAAAACCAGGAGTTACTACTTTGCATTTAGATAAACTAGCAGAAGAATATATAAGAGACCATGATGCAATTCCTGGATTTCTTGGTATGTATGATTTTCCCAATACATTGTGTATGTCCCCTAACGATCAAGTAGTTCATGGTATCCCAAATAATAAGCCTTTAGAAGAAGGAGATATTATTTCTATAGATTGTGGTGCATTAAAAAATGGATTTTATGGAGATCAAGCCTACACATTTTCAGTAGGTGAAATTAATCCTGAAATTGAAAAAATGATGACAATAACCAAGCAAAGCTTGTATTCAGGAATAAAAAAATGTAAGACAGGGAATAGAATAGGAGATATCAGTTTTGCCATTCAGTTAATATGTGAGAATGCTGGATATGGAGTGGTTCGTGAACTGGTTGGACATGGATTAGGAAAAGATATGCATGAAGATCCTCAGGTTCCTAATTATGGCAGAAAAGGAAGTGGCCCTAAAATAGAAGAAGGATTAGTAATAGCTATAGAACCTATGATTAATCAAGGAACTTATAAAGTAAAGTTCCATAATGATGGTTGGACGGTTACAACCAGAGATAATAAGCCATCCTGTCATTTTGAACATGATGTGGCAGTAGTAGATGGTTTACCTAGGCTTTTATCTACATACAAATATATATATGAAGCCTTAGGAATTTCCTCAAATGAAGAAGAAGAATTTTTATATAAATCTCTACATTCTTAGTTTTAATTTTTAAATGAAGCAAATATTTAAATTTTTTTTGAATTTAATACCAAGGCCTATACTCATTAAATTCAGTTATTTTTTTGCACCATTTTTTTCATGGTTTTATAAAGGAGATAAGTTTACAGACCCTATCGATGGAAAAACTTATAGGAAATTTCTTCCATATGGATATGGAAAACCACGTGAAAATGCATTAGCCCCGGGAACATTATCTTTAGAAAGGCATAGATTAATGTGGCTATATCTGCAAAAGGACACAGTTTTTTTTACTGATAAATTAAAAGTTTTAAGTATAGCACCTGAACAATGTTTTTTAAAAAGATTCAAAGCCCTTAAAAATTTGGATTATATCACATCTGATTTATACTCACCTATTGTAGATGTAAAAGCAGATATATTAAACCTTCCCTTTAATGATAATGAGTTTGATGTAGTATTTTGTAATCATGTATTAGAACATATTGAAAATGATGCAAAAGCTATGTCTGAGTTATATAGAGTAATGAAACCTGGCGGATGGGGAATATTTCAGGTTCCAATGAAATATGATTTGGAAAAGACCTATGAAGATTTTTCTATCACAGACAGAGAAGAAAGGAAAAAACATTTTGGACAATACGATCATGTCCGTTGGTATGGATTAGATTATTTTAAAAGATTAGAAAAAGTAGGATTTAAGGTAGAACAAATAAAATATTATAATGTCTTATCAAAAGATGAAATAGAAAGATATGCTCTTTCAAAAAATGAAATTCTTCCCGTAGTAAGAAAAATTTAAGAAATAAATAGTTGGGTGAAAAATTAAAAATAGAATAATTGAAATATTTTGTAAAGTGAGTTGAAAGAATAAAATCTAAGAACATAAAAGAGTAAAAGTGCTTAATTAAATATTTTGGTATATAAAGCACTAGGATTTAGAGGTTTGGAGTTGAAAATTTAACATCGAGTAGTTTTTTTAGAGATATATATAAATGGAATATAAATATTAAATTTTAATAATGGAGATAGAAAGAAAGCCGGAAAAATTAAAATTAGAAGCATTAAATAGAAAAACCATAAAAGTTTTTAAAGAAAGTGATAAAATACCAGTTGTTGTATTATTGAATAATGTACGTTCCATGCATAATGTAGGATCTGTATTCCGTACTTCAGATGCTTTTTCTATAGATAAAATTTATCTATGTGGGATTACCCCTCAACCACCTCATCGAGAGATACAAAAAACAGCTTTAGGAGCTACAGAAAGTGTAGACTGGGAGCATAAAAAATCTATAGAAGAACTTATAAGTGTTTTAAAGAAAGAAGGTTATATTATTGTAGGGGTAGAGCAGGTAAGTGATAGTGTCTATCTTCAGGAATATAAAGTTGAAACAAGAAAAAAATATGCTTTGATCTTAGGTAATGAAGTGGAAGGAATTAGTGAAAATATATTAGAATTGATTGATCTATTTATAGAAATTCCCCAATCAGGAACCAAACATTCACTTAATGTAAGCGTATGTGCAGGAATTGTACTATGGGAGTGGTATAGAGCACTAATAAAAATTTAAAAACTTTTTAGAAACTAAATATTTAACCATTTTTCAAGCAAAAAATCTCAATTTCTATATTTAAGATAAATAAAATCTAGTTTGTCAAAAAAAGCTGAGTATTAATACTCAGCTTTTTTAATTAATATAAAGAATAAATAAAATTACATTTCTAAAATATAGGCAAAGACCAAGGGAGCTACAATAGTAGCATCACTTTCAATAATAAACTTAGGAGTATCTATATCCAACTTACCCCAAGTAATCTTTTCATTAGGTACAGCACCGGAATATGAACCATAACTAGTGGTAGAATCAGATATTTGACAGAAGTAACTCCAGAATGGTACATCTTCCCATTCTAAATCTTGATACATCATTGGAACCACGCAAATTGGAAAATCTCCGGATATACCACCTGCTATTTGAAAGAATCCCACCCCTTTTCCTCCAGAATTATTTCTGTACCATTCAGTAAGATAAATCATATATTCAATTCCGGATTTCATAGTAGATGCCTTAAGATTGCCTTTAATTACATTAGCAGCAAAAATATTACCCATAGTACTATCTTCCCATCCGGGAACCACAATGGGTAAATTTTTTTCGGCAGCAGCCAACATCCAACTATTTTTCGGGTCAATTTCATAATATTGTTCTAATACCCCGGATAGCAACATCTGGTACATATATTCGTGAGGGAAATGTCTTTCACCTTTTTCATCAGCATCTTTCCATATTTTTTCAATATGTTGTTGTAAACGTCGGAAAGCTTCCTCTTCAGGAATGCAGGTGTCAGTAACACGATTTAAATGATTTTCTAGCAAATCCCATTCCTGTTGTGGAGTTAAATCCCGATATTCAGGAATTCTTTTATAATGAGAATGAGCTACCAAATTCATTATATCTTCTTCCAGATTAGCTCCGGTACATGAAATAATAGACACTTTATCCTGCCGAATCATTTCTGCTAAAATTTTTCCTAACTCCGCTGTACTCATGGCGCCACCCATAGTAATCATCATTTTTCCTCCATCTTTAAGATGAGCTACATATCCTTTGGCAGCGTCTACTAAAGTAGCAGAATTGAAATGTAAAAAATATTTTTCTATAAATTCCGAAATAGGTTTACTCATAATAAATATTTAAAAGTTTATTTAATTTTTATTTTTTTTAGGAGATATTAATGATGCAACTACAGATAATACCAATACACCGGCCACAATAATTAAAGAGGTTATAGATGAAATATGGTAAAACGGAGATATAAGCATTTTAATACCAATAAAAGATAAGATAATGGCCAATCCATACTTTAATTTACTAAACATATACATGAAATTTGCCAGTAAAAAATAAAGAGAACGTAACCCTAAAATAGCAAAAATATTTGAAGTATATAATATAAATGGATCATTAGGAGCTACAGCAAAAATAGCAGGAATAGAATCAACAGCAAATATTAGATCTGTAAATTCTATAATAACTAAAGATGTAAATAACGGAGTAGCCATTTTTAAACCGTTTTTTACTGTAAAAAACTTACTTTCATCAAGTTCTGGAGTAACTTTGAAAAAACGTTTTACAAAACGAGCCCCTACACTTTCGTTTAAGTCTTTTTTTTCATCATCGGCTTTATCATCTTTTGAAAACCATGAATGAATTCCTGCATAAATCAAGAAAAACCCAAATAATGTTAAAATAATATTAGGTCTAAAAAATAAAAATTCGTTATAATTAGCATGTTCTGCATTTTTAGGATTGAGAACAAAATGAAAATCTCCGATTGAAAAAGGCGGAAGATAAGTTTTATTAATTAAACCTACCCCTAAAAATATAAAGATAGCGCGAAAAAGTAAAGCGCCTAAAATTCCCCAAAATAAAATTTTATGTTGATATTCTTTAGGTATTTTGAAAAAACCAAAAACCATAATAAAAACAAATAAATTATCTACAGATAAAGCTTTTTCTATCCAGTATGCTGACTGAAATTGAGAAAATTTTTCAAGAGCAAACTTTTGTCCGTCAGAATTTTTAAATACTAAATATATTACAATGCTAAATAACATTGATAAAGAAATCCATACTACAGACCAAATTGCAGCCTCCTTATTAGAAATAATATGAGATTTTTTATTAAGAACTCCTAAATCTAAAATTAACATTACAAGAATGGAAATTACAAAAATAGTAATTAACAAAGGATGATTTAGCATATTGTCCTGCATGGAATATATCTCGATTTTTAAGAAGCCAAAGGTACTTAATTTGAGTAAGATGTCAAAATTAAAATATTGTTACTTAAACGAAAAAAAAAAGATTTTTTACTTCATATTTTGAAAAAAATAAAGAGTAAAAGATGATTTTTATAATGTTCATACATTAAAATAGTATTTGTAATTTTGTACAAAAAAGTGAGAGTATCAAATTTACATACCGTAGAGTTAGATGGAATTGATAAAATTATTTTAGAAGCTCTAATGGAAAACTCAAAAACTTCAATTTCAAAAATAGCCAAACAAGTAGGGGTTTCTTCCACAGCTATACATCAAAGGATAAAAAAATTAGAAAATGCAAATATTATTGGAGATACAGTTACATTATTAAATTATAAAGCTTTAGGATATAAAACCACTGCTTATGTAGGTGTTTTCCTTGAAAAATCTGTCTATTATAAAGATGCAATAAATGATATGCTAAAAATTCCTGAAATTATTGAAGCTTATTTTACTACCGGGAATTACACAATATTTATAAAAATACTATGTAAGGATAATGATCACTTGATGAGCGTTTTAAGAAATGGTATTCAAGAAATTAAAGGAATTGAAAGGACCGAAACCATAATTTCATTAGAACAAAGTATTTCACGACAAATTAAGCCATAAATTAAATAATAAAATTATAATTGATTATGAATATTAAAAAATATTTAGATTCTACTTACCTTAAATTACCATCTCAAAGTAATTTAACTGAAGAACAAAATTTTGAGGAAGCCAGAAAAATTACTGAAGAAGCCATCAATAATCATTTTTATTTAGTAATGATTCGTCCTAATTATGTTAAAAGAATTAAAGAAATAATTACAAAATTTGGTTCAGAAGTAAAAGTAGGTACAGTAATCGGATTTCATGAGGGAACTTATTCTATAAAAGACAAATTGACTGAAGCTAAAAAAGCAATAGAAGACGGTGTGGATGAATTGGATTATGTTGTTAATTATGAGGTCTTTAAAAAAGGTGAAATAGAAATAGTGAAAAAAGAATTTATTGAAGGAACTACTTTAGGATTAAATAAAGGGAAAGTTGTTAAATGGATTATAGAAATAGCAGCCCTTTCAGATGAGCAAATACAAACAATTTGTACTTATTTTTCATCTTGGGCTCAGGAAAACTTTAAACCCATCGATTTTCAGAATATATTTGTGAAATCTTCTACAGGTTTTTATAAGACAGAAGATGGAAAACCCAACGGAGCTACATTTCATGCTATAGAAATTATGCTAAAATATTCCAAACCTTTACAAGTAAAAGCTGCAGGAGGAGTTCGTACATATGATGAAGCAGTAAAAATGATTGAAATGGGAGTAAAAAGAATAGGAACTTCCTCAGCAAAAGCTTTATCAGAAAATAAATCTACTAACTCTACTTACTAATGATTAATTTATTAAATATAGCAATAAAAGCAGCTATAGAATCATCACGAGAAGTACTAAAAATTTATGAACAAGGTTTTACAGTATCTTTAAAAGAAGATGAATCTCCTGTCACTACAGGGGATTTAAAAGCTAATGAAATTATTACCAGTTATATTTTACCTACAGATATTCCTATTTTAAGTGAAGAGAGTGAAAAAGATACATTAGAAAAACGTAAAAATTGGAAAAGATATTGGTGTATAGATCCTATAGACGGAACCAAAGAATATGTAAATAAAACAGATGAATATTGTATATCCATTGGTTTATTAACAAAGGAAACATCTTTGTTAGGAGTATTAGCAGCTCCCTCTATGAATATATTTTATTTTGCTGCAGAAGGAATTGGAAGTTTTAAATGGAAAGGAGTATATGAAGATTTATATTCTCTTTTAGATAGCGAAAATATAGTAGAAGAAATAATGAAAAATTCTATTCAGTTGCCTGTAAAACCTGCGTTAAATCCCTATATATTTTTAACGAGTCGTTCACATTTCAGTAATTTAGACCAAGAGTATTTTCGAAAATTAGAGAGAGAACATGAAGAAGTACAAATGATTCAAATGGGAAGTGCTATAAAAATAGGGTGGGTTGTCGAAGGTAAAGCTAATGAATATGCCAGATTAAGTCCTGTTAATTTTTGGGACATTGCTGGGGGGCATGCTATAGCTAAATATGCCGGGTTAAAAATAATAGATACTGCTTCTCAAAAGGAGGTAACTTATAATGATATAGAAACTTTAAAAATTTCAGGATATATCATAAAAAATATTTAATGTATTTTTACAGTAAAAAGAATTGATAATTTATGAAAAAAGGATTTGGATTAGTATTAGTTTTATTTTTCTTTTTTATTTCATGTAAAAAAGAATATACAACAGTAGATGGTTCGTCTAAAGATAATTTTAATAAAAGTATAGAGTCAATTTCATCCAAATTGACAATATTACAACAAGATAAAATACAAGAAGCAATAAAATTAATTTATAAGTTCAGGACAGAGGGAACAGATGAAACTAAACGTTGGGAAGAGTTATATGAACTATTAAATGGAAAAAATGCAGATCAGATTTTCGATATTGCAGAAGAGGTTGCCAAAGAAAATAAAATTTCTTGGTCTAGTACATCTATGAATACCTTAGATAGTTCTGTTTTTGATGAAGAGCTTAAATCTATGACTTTAGAGGAAGAAAAATTAAAACAAATAGAAGCTGCTACTAAAATAAATTTACATTTTTCTCCTGTAAGTAATAATGTGGAAAATAATGATGGTTTTTATTTATATCCTGAATTAGTAGATGAAGAAGGAAATTCAATAACTTATGATAACTTGCCTTTGTCACTATCTATTTCATTTATAAATAATGGGACAGTAGTTTATGTTACCAAAAAAACAATAACCTCATCAGAAGCAGGAAATCCTTCATTAAAAAAAGGAATTAAAATTCCTTATAATATGTTTGATAAAAATAAAGTGTCTGATGCTAGGGTAGATGTAGAGATAAAAGCAAATGCTGGAGAAAAGTATCTGTATGGTAAATTGAAAGCTATACCTATAGATTTAAGTAAAACCAAAGAAGTAACAAACTCTGTGGAAGATGAAATAAACAATCAGGTTAGTGTAGATAATGTTAAAAGTTTTATTCAAAATATTGGCAATAAAAATTATTCTAAAGCTTATAGTTTAACTAAAAATCCTAAGTGGGATACTGAAGAGAAATTTGCTTCTACTTCTAATGGATTTGGAACAGTTGAAGCTACCAATTTGCTTACGACAGAGGTAATAAATACTTCTAGAGATAAAATAACAATTTTTGCGTTGTATCAAATTAAAGATCAAAATGGAAAAGTTAAAACATTAAAACAAAATTTTATATTAAAAAAAGACAAGGATAATTGGTTTATTACAGATACTGAAACTAAAGAAATCAAAGAAGACACTTGGAAATAGATTTTTAATATATATTAAAAAAATAGTTTAATGAAAGAATTAAGTAAGAAAATTGACTCATGTATAGATAAGATTCAGGATTTTCCTAAAGCAGGAATTCATTATAAAGATATAACTCCCATATTTTTAAATCCTGATTTATGTACTAAAATTATAAAATCATTTGCAGAGTTTAGTAAAGGTAAGATAGATGTAGTATGTGGAATCGAAAGTCGAGGTTTTTTGTTTGGTACCCAAATAGCAAAAGAGCTTAACATTCCGTTTGTATTAATTCGTAAAGCTGGTAAATTACCACCTCCGGTTATATCTCAAGAGTATGAGTTGGAGTATGGATCAGCCGAAATAGAAATAAAAAAAAATCATATCAAACCTAATCAAAGAGTATTGATACATGATGATATATTAGCTACAGGAGGAACTGCTGCTGCATGTGCTCAATTAGTAGAAAATTGTGGTGCAAAAGCAAGTCAGTTTAGCTTTTTAATTTCTTTAGATTCTTTGGATGGAAAGAAAAAATTAGAAAAATATACTAAAGAAATTCAGATTTTGCTAGAATATAAATAAAAATATATTATTTAAGCAACAGAATCTGTTTAAATTTTTTAAAGATAAAAAATATGTACAGATAAAAGTTTATTTATGTGTTTTTTATTATTAATATTATTTTCTGTTTCCTGTGTTTAATTAATAAAGGTTTAATAACAAATTAAGATAGAGATAAGCTTAGATAACTTAATATTTAGATAGACTAAGAAAATTTACTTATTCAAATTTAAATGTTTAAAAAAGATATTACTGTTTTTATAATAAGGAAAGCTCTGTAAATAACAGAGCTTCCTTTTTTCTATATAAAATTAACTAAGTATATAGTTTTTTAGTATTTGTCCCAAAATATTTTAGTATCATAATCATCTTTTCCTATAGCAATTGCAGCTTGAGAATAATTAGCAGAATTAACAGTTCTTTCATCTATTGGATATCTAAAACGTACTGGAACCTCAGATAAAACAGAAGAAGAGGATACGTGTAAAATAGGATAATCCAGTCTTCTTTTTGTGTTCCAAGATTCAATTCGGTTATATAAGGCAATCCAAGCTTGCATTCCTATAGATTCTTTCCAATTTGAAGCATTGTAAGGAACTGTACTTAAATAATTACCTAAAGGTACATTCCAAAATTCAAAAGAAGCTGTAATAGCATTATTGTAATAATTTTCTGCTCCGGTTACAATATAACCACTATTTCTAGCAGCAGCTTCAGCTAAATAAAAATTAATCTCACTAGCTTCAAATAATATTCCCGGAGTTGTGGCAGTATAGGCAAATAATCCAATTTTAGATGAATTTCTTATTGTATTTCCAGGTGAGCCAAATTTTCCTCCTTTATAGTAGCTGGAAATAATATTTCCATTTTTATCTTTTTCATTATATAATTGGAAATAAACATATCTTCTAGGGTCATTTAATTTATTCAAATAATCAACAAATGTATCTGCTGCAACAAAATCATTTCTATTACTTGCAACTAAATTTTCATATAAGGGATTAAAATTTGGAGAATTAGAATCATATTTAAATTGAGCGTTATCATCATTATTTAATATTGCACCTCCTAAAAAACCTTTGTTTACAGCTTGTGTAGATAAAGTAAGATTTTGGTCAGCTAAAGCTATTCCTAATTTAATAAGAAGAGAATTGCCAAATTTTTTCCATTTAGTAGTATTACCTCCATAAAGAAAATCAGCTTTTCCAAAACTGGCTTCAGAGATGTCCAAATTATCTACAGCTTTTTCTGTTCTTGTTATTAAATCATTGTAAATAGTTTCAGCATCATCATATTTAGGATTAGTTTTTTCAAAAGGAAATCCTGCATCGCTATAAGGGATATTACCATAAGTATCTACTAAAATTTGATAGGTATAAACATTTAATAATTCTATTATAGCCAGTTTATTAATTTTTATTTTATTAAATGAAGTTATTTCATTTGCAGTAGCAGTAATTTTAGGTTGCTCGGCTTCAATAATTTTTTTGCTATCATTCAAATTGCCTAATACATCTAAATATAAACCATTCCAGAAATTTTGTGTAACTTTTCGATTCTCAAAATCATATTTCACTTCAGTATAATAAGTTGTTTCTGTCCAATATTGTTGTAAAAACCTGAAAACATTTCGATTAAAATTAGGAGTCACTAATTTATCAACTAAGCTTTTTTCAGCTTGAGAAAATAAGTACTGAGAAGGAATTTGATAAGGTTTTTTTTGATCTTCATGATAATCTTCAGAATCATTAACACAACTATTTGTTAGGCAAATTGCAAATAGTATTAGAATTATTTTTTTCATAAATTTTATAGTTTAAAATTTAACTTTAACATTAAATGAAATTGTACGAGTTGTAGGCATTACTCCCGATTGAAAACCTTGTAAATTACCCGAGCCCAAACCTGATTCAGGATCTGCATTAGGAAGATTTTTTTGAATGATCCATAAATTTCCCCCTATTATTCCAAAAGTCATAGATTTAATAAAAGTTCCGTCAAATATTTTATTAGGCATTACATAAGACAAAGATACTTCTCTTAATTTAATATAGCCTGCGTTATATATATAAGCTTTATTTGGTTTTACATCATGAGCAAAAGCCTTACCTGATTCGCTAGCATCTAAACGAATATCATTACGAGTTCCATCAAGTTTTACTCCATCAAATATAATTCCTCCACCTTCAGATATAGGATTTCTAACGGGATTTCCAAGATCATTTATTCCAGCTGTATTTTTGGTTAACCCGGTTTCTTGACCATAAGCTTGGTCTAAGGAATAGACACTACCTCCATGTTTCACATCTATTAAGATACTTAAAGAAAAATTTTTGTATGTAAATCTATTCGTAATTCCTCCCGTCCACTTGGGTTGTGTATTACCTATTACTTGTGATTCATTTTTTAAATAATAACCATAATTTGGATTTTTATTTCCGTCTGGGGTATTTTCTCTACTATCAATTACCGGGTTTCCATTTTTATCATATACGTAATCAGATCCAATAATTACTCCTAAAGATTTTCCTACAACAGCAGCTATAGTTACACCACTTTGATAAGAACCTAAAACTAATTTATCGGTTCCGGGTTGTAAAGCTACTAGTTTATTTTTGTTATTGGCCCAGTTAATATTAATATCCCATTTAAAATTTGAAAATTTTATAGGGGTTAAATTTAAAGCCAATTCAATTCCTTTATTTTCAACTTTTCCTATATTCATAAATTTTCTATAATAATAAGTTGCTGTAGGAATTTGAAGGTAATTAAATTGGTCTTTAGTTGTAGTCTTATAAAGAGATATATCAAATCCGATTCTATTATTTAAAAATTGCATTTCCAATCCACCTTCCCAACTTTTGGTTCTTTCGGGTTTTAAATCATCAAAATTAAAAGCTACTTGTTTGGAAGAAGTATTGTCAGAAATTCCATAGTAAGGCACACCATATAAACTGCCATTATTATAGTAATATCCTAGACTAGCATCAGTTGATTCAGGATCTGCACCTACTTCTGCGTAACTACCTCTTATTTTAGCAAAATTTATAACTGAACTTTTTAAAAGGCTTGAAAAAGTCCAACTTAATCCTCCAGAAAAATAATCATACCCTCTATTGTGTTTAGGCAAGGCTGTGGATTGGTCATATCTGTAAGATCCATCTAAATACAATTGATTTAATAAAGTTATAGTTGCTTGCCCATAAAGTCCAGATTTTTGTTTTTTCAGTTCAGATTCTATTGGTGCAATATAGGATACACTATTTCCGAGAGAATATAATCCTGGAACTAATAATCCTCCTAAAGTAGATCCTTGATATGATTTTGTATCATATTGAAGAAATGAGCCACCTCCTAAAACTCTTATATTTACTTTTTCAGATATGTCTTTTTGTAAAGTAGCAATCAAATCATAAGTTTGTTGCATATAATCTCTGGTGTATAATTGATATCCAGATTTTTCTCTATTATGCTTTATACCAAAACTTGTAGCAATTGATCCCTCAGCTAATCTTTCTTCAATTCTATCATTTGTTTTATCTATAGCTACTCTCCCCAAAATGTTGAAATCTTTAGTAACATCATAAGATAAATTAATTCCGGTTAGTAACCTATCTCTTGTATCCGTTTCATAATTTTTATATCTTGACCAATATGGATTATCCCAATAAGCAGGATTGGAATTTACGCCATCACTCCAGTTCCAAGTATAATTAGTTCCTGTTTTGTTGTAAGCATATTCTA
Organism: Apibacter adventoris; assembly: GCF_002964965.1. Lineage (NCBI taxonomy): Bacteria > Pseudomonadati > Bacteroidota > Flavobacteriia > Flavobacteriales > Weeksellaceae > Apibacter > Apibacter adventoris. The sequence goes on along the minus strand of NZ_PSZN01000018.1, from coordinate 61,386 downwards.
AACGTTTAATGTCTACATTGACAGGCCACCATTGTCTGAATCCAGAAATAATATTTCCGGAATAACCTGTAACATTTCTTCCTTTAGTATTTTGACGTGAATAAGTTATAAAAGCTGTAGCAACAAAATTATCTGCAAAGTTATGAGTAAAATTCCCATTTAGAGTATTTCGATTTAAACTACTATTTGGTAATAGACCTGTTTCATTATTATTTGTGTAAGAAAATTTATATGTGGAATTTTCGGTACTTCCTGTTAAAGAAATACTATTCACAAAAGATACAGGATTATTGAAGAATTTGATAGGATCATTTTTTGCTGATGTCCAGGGTTTCAAAACTCCATCAGGATTATCTAACCATGAATCCCAATGATATACCATTAAATTGGGATCAAAAGCAGCACCATAAGAAGCATCTTCAGTAAAAGGAATTTCAGGATTTCCATTATTACTGTTAAAATATTCGTTAGATTTAGATCCATAAAAAGGGCCATACCCTTGACCATACTTTTTTTGATATTTAATAAAAGTGCTTTTATCTATAAAGCCAGTTGATACTGTAGTATTTAATTCAATCCCCAATCCCTGATTTTTTTTCCCCTTCTTAGTAGTAATCATGATGGCTCCATTAGAGGCTAAACTACCATATAAGGCTGTAGCTGCAGCTCCTTTTAATACATTTATAGATTCAATATCATTAGGATCAATATCAGAAGCAGCATTACCAAAGTCATAACCTGTCCCTCCTTGAGCTTGATTACTGTTATTAATATTGGCATTGCTAATAGGAACTCCATCTACTACAATTAAAGCCTGATTGTTTCCTATAATACTTCTAGTTCCTCTTAATTGAATATTTGTGGATCCTCCAAAATTACCTGAGTTTTTGATTTGAAGCCCAGCTACTTTACCAGATAAATTATTTGCAAAATTATTTGTAGGAAGTGTATTTATATCCTCACCCTTTACCTCTGTAGTCGAATATGTCAGAGCTTTTTTTTCCCTTTTTATACCTAGAGCAGTAATTACAACTCCTTCTATTTCTGTTTCTTTTGTGGAGGTATTTACAGGTTTAAGAGTTAAATTATAAAAATCTTGAGTACCTACAACAAAACTCGTGGTTTCATCGTCTAAAGAAATAACTTCCACAGTTTGACCAGTCTCGGCATTCAAAGTAAATTCTCCTTCTTCATTGGTATAGACTGTTTTACCACCCTCAATAGATAAGGAAACATCACTTAGAGGTTTACCATTACTATTAGTCACTTTTCCGGTAATCGTTTTAACTTGAGCACATAAAATAGTACTCAAGAGGATAAACGAAAAACCTAAGACATTTCTGTTTATTCTCATATTTAATACATTAATTTATCGCTTCAAATATAAGTTATTTTTTTTAATAATCCATAAAAATAATGAATAAAATGTATAATCGATAAATATTGTATCTAATAATGAGAAGGTAGGATAAAATCGAATTAATAATTATTTTGGCAATAAATATATATAAAATAAAAAACCAGGTGTGATTACCTGGTTTTTATATTAATTTAATAGTTATTACGATTTATTAAGCTTGTCCTTTAGTTCCGAAATTTAAATGATAAGTTTCGTCTTTTACATTCCCAAATTGCTGTTCATACTTTTGAATATTATCAGTTAAAGCTGATAGCAATCTTTTAGCATGTTCAGGAGTTAAAATAATTCTTGATTTTACTTTAGCTTTTGGTATCCCAGGCATAATCTGTATAAAATCTAATACAAATTCTGTAGAAGAATGATTAATTAAAGCTAAATTAGAAAAAACTCCTGATGCTATATCATCCGTTAATTCAATATTTAGATCTTGAGGGTTTTGATCTTGATTTTCCATGATTCAATTAAATTTTTTCGGTAATTAATCTTTCAAATTCCTTATTTGATCCTACAACTACATTTTGATATTCAGTTAAACCTGTACCTGCAGGGATTCTATGCCCAACAATTACATTTTCTTTCAATCCATTTAAGTAATCAACTTTTCCAGATACAGCTGCTTCATTTAAAACCTTAGTAGTTTCTTGGAAAGAAGCTGCTGAAATGAAAGATTTAGTTTGTAAAGATGCTCGGGTAATACCCTGTAATACAGGGCTAGCGGTTGCAGGTAGAGCTTCTCGGGCTTCTACAAGTTTTTTATCTTCTCGTTTGAGCTTGGAATTCTCATCCCGTAATTCTCGGGCTGTAATAATTTGTCCAGCTTTATATTCTTCACTATCTCCAGGGTCTACAATTACTTTCATTCCAAAAATTCGGTCATTTTCTTCAATAAAGTCTATTTTATGCTCAAGATTATTTTCAAGGAATTTAGTATCACCTGCATCTATAATTTCTACCTTAGTCATCATTTGGCGTACTATAATTTCAAAATGTTTATCATCAATTTTTACCCCTTGTAAACGATAAACTTCCTGTATTTCATTTACTAAATATTCTTGTACAGCAGTAGGACCTTTGATATTTAAGATGTCGTTAGGTGTAATAGCTCCGTCTGATAAAGGATCTCCGGCATGAACAAAATCATTTTCTTGAACCATAATCTGATTGGATAATTTTACTAAATATCTTTTTATTTCTCCAGTTTTTGATTCAACAACAATTTCTCTATTTCCACGTTTAATTTTTCCGTAACTTACTACACCATCAATTTCTGTAACTACAGCAGGGTTTGAAGGATTTCTTGCTTCAAATAATTCAGTAACTCTAGGAAGTCCTCCTGTAATATCACCTGCTTTGGCTGATCTTCTTGGTATTTTCACTAAAATTCGACCTGCTTTAATTTTTTCACCATCATTTACAATTAAGTGGGCTCCAACAGGTAAGTTTATGGATTTTAGTTCATTACCTTTAGTATCTAAGATTCTTAAGGTAGGAATTAATTTTTTATTTCTAGATTCAGAAATAACTTTTTCCTCAAATCCTGTTTGTTCATCAATTTCAAGCTGATAGGTAGATCCTTGTTCTATTTGTTCGTATTCGATTTTTCCAGAAGTTTCTGAAAGGATGATCGCATTATAAGGATCCCATTTACAAATGACATCTCCTTTTTTAACATCCTGTCCTGTTTTTACCATTAAGGTGGCTCCATAAGGAATATTGTTAATCATTTGTATATTTCCTTCTGAATTTAATAATTTAAATTCAGTAGAACGAGAAACTACAGTGTCAATGGAATTTCCATTTTCATCTTCAGTTTCTACGGTTCTAAGGTCATCAAATTCAACTTTTCCATCTCTTTTAGCAATAATACTATTTACTTCAGCAATATTTCCTGCGGTTCCTCCTACGTGGAAAGTTCTCAAAGTAAGCTGTGTACCTGGTTCTCCAATAGATTGAGCTGCAATTACACCTACAGCTTCCCCTTTGTTTATTAGTTTATTTGTAGATAAATTTACTCCATAACATTTTGCACAAATTCCTTTTTTAGATTCACAAGTTAAAGGAGAGCGTACTTCTACTGAATCAATACCCGATTGTTCTATAAGGGCTGCTAAATCAGAAGTTATCAGTTGATTGGCTTCTATTAATATTTCATCAGTTTCCGGATGGTATACATCATGTAATGAAACACGTCCTAAGATTCTTTCTGATAAAGGTTCTACAATTTCATCATTTTTTCTTAGAGGAGTAATCTCAATACCTCTTAATGTCCCACAATCTTCTTCATTTATAATTACATCTTGAGCAACATCTACTAAACGTCGGGTTAAGTATCCGGCATCTGCTGTTTTCAAAGCGGTATCTGCTAATCCTTTACGAGCTCCGTGAGTAGAAATAAAATATTCTAAAATAGATAAACCTTCACGGAAATTTGAAATAATTGGATTTTCAATAATTTCTCCTCCTGATGAACCTGCTTTTTGAGGTTTAGCCATTAATCCTCGCATTCCGGCTAATTGACGAATTTGTTCTTTAGATCCACGGGCTCCGGAATCAAGCATCATATAGACAGAATTAAATCCACCTTTATCAGTTTTCATCCTTTGCATGATTAAGTCTGTTAAACGTGCATTTGTATTCGTCCAAACATCAATTACTTGATTATACCTTTCATTATTGGTAATTAACCCCATGTTATAATTACTCCTAATTCCGTCAACTTGATCGTTGGCTTCTTGAATCATAATTTTCTTTTCATCAGGAGTTTTGATGTCTGCTAAACTAAATGACAATCCACCTCGGAAAGCTGTAGCATATCCTAAGTTTTTCATATCATCTAAGAATTTGGCAGTAGTAGGAAAATCTGTAATTTTTAATATATTACCAATAATATTTCTAAGAGATTTTTTAGTTAAAACTTCATTAATATATCCTACTTTTTCAGGGACAATTTTATTAAATAATACTCGTCCAACAGTAGTTTCAATAATTTTTTCAACTAATTCTTCTCCTTCTTTTACTTTTGTTTTTACTTTAATGATAGCATTTAAATCTACTGCTTTTTCATTGTAAGCAATTTCAATTTCTTCAGAAGAGTAAAATATAGCTCCATGACCTTTTACTGTAATATCATCCGTAGGGACTAAAGGTTTAGTCATATAATATAGTCCAAGAACCATGTCTTGAGAAGGTACTTGAATAGGAGACCCATTGGCTGGATTTAAAATATTTTGAGAAGCCAACATTAATAATTGAGCTTCTAAAATCGCTTCCGGTCCTAGTGGTAAATGTACAGCCATCTGGTCACCATCAAAGTCTGCATTGAAAGCAGTACATACTAAAGGGTGTAAACGAATGGCTTTTCCTTCTATCATTCTTGGTTGGAAAGCCTGTATACCTAAACGGTGTAGGGTAGGAGCACGATTTAAAAGCACAGGATGTCCTTTCATTACATTTTCAAGTATATCATATACTACCGGCTCTTTTCTTTCTATAATACGTTTTGCTGATTTAACTGTTTTTACAATACCTCTTTCAATCAATTTTCTAATTACAAAAGGTTTGTAAAGTTCTGCAGCCATATCTTTAGGTAAACCACATTCATGAAGTTGTAAAAAAGGTCCAACAACAATTACTGAACGGGCAGAATAATCTACACGTTTACCTAATAAATTTTGTCTGAAACGTCCTTGTTTTCCTTTTAAGGAATCGGATAAAGATTTTAGAGGTCTGTTAGATTCTGATTTTACAGCTGAAGATTTTCTAGTATTATCAAAAAGAGAATCTACAGCTTCTTGAAGCATACGTTTTTCATTACGTAAAATTACTTCAGGAGCTTTGATTTCTATGAGCCTTTTCAAACGGTTATTTCTTATAATAACTCTTCTATATAAATCATTTAAATCAGAAGTAGCAAAACGCCCTCCATCTAAAGGAACTAAAGGACGTAAGTCTGGCGGGATAACAGGAATTACCCTCATAATCATCCATTCCGGACGATTAATTCTACCATTAGAATTAGCATCTCTAAAAGATTCTACTACTTGTAATCTTTTTAAGGCTTCTGTTCTTCTTTGTTTAGATGATTCAGTACTAGCTCTGTGTCTTAAGTCATAGGAAAGAGAATCTAAATCTATTCGTTTTAACATTTCCTCTAAACACTCAGCCCCCATTTTTGCAACGAATTTATTTGGATCTGAATCGTCTAAGTGTTGATTTTCAATGGGTAGTGTTTCTAGGATGTCTAAATATTCTTCTTCTGTTAAAAATTCATTAGGTTCTAACTCTTCTCCATTTAATTTTTTTGCAATACCGGCTTGAATTACTACAAATCTTTCATTGTAGATAATCATATCTAATTTTTTAGAAGGAATACCTAATAAATATCCTATTTTATTGGGTAAAGAACGGAAATACCAAATATGAGCAACGGGTACAACTAAGTTAATATGCCCGATTCGTTCACGTCTTACTTTTTTTTCTGTTACTTCTACGCCACATCTGTCACAAACAATCCCTTTATAACGGATTCTTTTATATTTACCACAAGCACATTCATAGTCTTTTATTGGGCCGAAAATTCTTTCACAGAATAATCCGTCTCTTTCAGGCTTATGTGTACGATAATTGATTGTTTCGGGTTTTAAAACCTCTCCTCTAGATTGTTGTAAAATACTTTCTGGGGAAGCTAACCCTATTGAAATTTTGCTAAATCTGCTAGTTCTTTGTTTAACTGCCATTATTTATAATCAATTAAATTGAAAAAGTTTAATATTTATGGATAAAAATTTGAAGATTATTCTTCTAATCTCACATCTAATCCGAGACCTTGTAATTCATGTAAAAAGACATTGAATGATTCTGGAATACCAGGTTCTGGCATAGGTTCTCCTTTTACGATAGATTCGTAGGCTTTTGCTCTACCTATTACATCATCTGATTTTACAGTAATGATTTCTCTAAGTATATTGGATGCTCCGAAAGCTTCTAATGCCCAAACCTCCATTTCTCCAAATCTTTGTCCTCCAAATTGAGCCTTACCACCTAAAGGTTGTTGGGTTATTAAAGAATAAGGGCCTATAGATCTTGCGTGCATTTTATCATCCACCATATGCCCTAATTTCAACATATAAATTACCCCTACAGTAGCTTTTTGCTCAAATCTTTCACCTGTACCTCCGTCAAATAAATATGTAGTACCCCATTGTGGAACACCTGCTTCTTTAGTTAGAGAATCAATTTGTTCTGAAGTAGCTCCATCAAAAATAGGGGTAGCAAATTTCTTGCCCAATTTCTTACCACACCATCCTAAAATAGTCTCATAGATCTGCCCTATGTTCATACGAGATGGTACCCCTAGAGGATTTAACACAATATCAACGGGAGTTCCATCTTCTAAGAATGGCATATCTTCATCTCGAACAATCCGAGCTACGATACCTTTATTTCCGTGACGTCCTGCCATTTTATCACCTACATTCAGTTTTCGTTTTTTAGCTATGTAAACTTTTGCTAACTTCACTATTCCTGTTGGTAATTCATCACCCACAGAAATCGTGTGTCTTTCTCTATTTAATGATCCTAAAAGATCATTGTGTTTTATTTTATAATTGTGAAGCAATTCTTTGATAGAATTGTTTTTTGAATCATCCAGTGTCCAGCTACCTCCAGTTAAATTAAAGTAATCATCTATACTAGATAAAAGTTTTTGAGTGAATTTAACGCCTTTAGGTATAACTTCTTCATTCAGGTCATTGTAAATTCCTTGTGAAGTTTTCCCATTAAGAAGTACGTATAATTTATCTAATAATTGATTTTTTAAATCGTTGAATTTAAGTTTAAATTCTGCTTCTAATTGATCAATTTTTAGTTTTTCATCTCCTCTTTTACGTTTATCTTTAATATTTCGGGTAAATAATTTTTTGTCAATTACAACCCCTTTAAGTGAAGGTTCTGCTTTTAAAGAAGCATCTTTAACATCTCCTGCTTTATCACCAAAGATTGCACGAAGTAATTTTTCTTCCGGCGTTGGATCAGATTCTCCTTTAGGAGTAATTTTACCCACTAAAATATCTCCGGGTTTTACCTCAGCTCCAATTCGGATCATACCGTTTTCATCTAAGTCTTTAGTGGCTTCTTCACTTACGTTAGGTATATCAGAGGTTAGTTCCTCCATTCCTAATTTTGTATCTCTAACTTCTAATGTGTATTCATCTATATGAATAGAAGTAAACCAATCTTCACTTACTGCTCTCTGATTTATAACGATAGCATCTTCGAAATTATAACCTTTCCAAGGCATGAATGCTACTAAAAGATTCCTACCTAAGGCTAATTCACCATCTTCAGTGGCATACCCCTCAGTTAATACTTGTCCTTTTTCAACTCTATCTCCAGCTTTAACAATAGGTTTAAGAGTTATAGAAGTACTTTGATTCGTTTTTCTAAATTTGGTTAGTTTATATGTTTTACTTGCAGAATCAAAACTTACTAATTCTTCTTCTTCTGTTCTATCGTATTTGATAACAATTTTATCTGCATCTACATATTCAACTATTCCGTTTCCTTCAGCATTTATTAAGATTCTTGAATCTTTAGCTACTTGGAATTCTAAACCTGTCCCAACTATTGGTGATTGAGGTTTCAAAAGAGGTACTGCTTGACGCATCATGTTAGAACCCATCAAAGCACGGTTTGCATCATCATGTTCTAGGAACGGAATTAATGATGCAGATATACCTGTAATCTGATTAGGAGCTACATCAATTAGATCTACTTTATTAGGCTCTACAACTGGGTAATCAGCATCTTCACGAGCTACAATCCTTTCATCAGTTATATTCCCATCATTATCAATATTGATATTTGCCTGAGCTATAATTTTGCCTTCTTCTTCTTCAGCTGTAAGATATTTTGGTTGTTCACTGAAATCGATTTTACTATCCACTACTTTTCTATAAGGAGTTTCCATAAAACCTAATTCATTAATTCTCGCATAACAACCTAATGAAGAAATTAACCCGATATTTGGACCTTCTGGAGTTTCAATAGGACAAATTCTACCATAGTGTGTGTAGTGAACGTCACGTACTTCAAAACCTGCTCTTTCTCTAGATAATCCACCAGGTCCTAAAGCAGACATACGTCTTTTATGTGTAACTTCAGATAAAGGATTGGTTTGATCCATAAACTGAGATAACTGATTGGTACCAAAAAAAGAATTGATAACAGAAGTTAATGTTTTAGCATTGATAAGGTCGATAGGAGTAAAGACTTCATTATCTCTTACATTCATTCTTTCTTTAATAGTACGTGCCATACGTGCTAAACCTACACTAAATTGACCTGCTAATTGTTCTCCTACAGTTTTTACACGTCTGTTAGATAGGTGATCTATATCATCTACCTCTGCTTTAGAGTTAATTAATTCTATAAGATATTTAACAATTTCAATAATATCATCTTTTGTTAATACTTGAATATCTTCAGGAATATTTAATCCTAACTTTTTATTAATTCTATAACGGCCTACTTCACCCAAAGAATAACGTGCATCTGAGAAAAATAATTTATCAATAATACCTCTTGCCGTTTCTTCGTCAGGTGGATCTGCATTTCTTAATTGACGATAAATATATTCTACTGCCTCTTTTTCAGAGTTTGTAGAATCTTTTTGTAATGTATTATGAATAATAGAAAACTCATTACTATTTTCTTTGTGTACTAAAATAGTTTTAATACCTGAATCAATAATAAGATCTATATGTTCTTTTTCTAATACTGTTTCTCGATCTAATATGATCTCATTTCTTTCTATAGATACAACTTCTCCAGTATCTTCATCTACGAAATCTTCAAACCAGGTATTTAATACTCTTGCAGCAAGAGTTCGACCTAGCATTTTTTTAAGATTCGATTTATTTACTTTAACTTCTTCTGCAAGATCAAAAATTTCTAATATATCTTTATCACTTTGATAACCAATAGCACGAAGTAATGTAGTCATCGGAAGTTTTTTCTTTCTATCTATATATGCATACATCACACCATTTATATCTGTAGCAAATTCCATCCATGAACCTTTAAAAGGTATGATTCTGGAAGAATATAATTTTGCTCCATTGGCATGATATGATTGTCCAAAAAATACACCGGGCGAACGATGCAATTGGGATACCACAACTCTTTCGGCTCCATTTATAATAAATGACCCACTAGGTGTCATATATGGAATGGGACCTAAATATACATCTTGTACTACTGTTTCAAAATCTTCATGTTCAGGATCAGTACAATATAATTTAAGTCTTGCTTTAAGTGGTACACTATAGGTAAGCCCTCTTTCTATACATTCATCTATAGAATATTTTGGAGGGTCAACAAAATAATCTAAAAATTCTAAAACGAACTGATTTCTCGTATCTGAAATCGGGAAATTTTCAGTAAACGTTTTAAAAAGTCCTTCATTTTTTCTTTGATCCGGACGTGTTTCTAATTGAAAAAAATCTTGAAAAGATTTAACCTGAATGTCTAGAAAATCAGGAAATTCAATTTGTCCTTTTGAGTGAGAAAAACTAAATCTCTTAGGGTTTTGAGTTTTTGACGCCAATGATTTACTCATATAATAAATTAAAAATCTTTTTAAAACACAAATAGGCTTAGATCCTCAATACATAGTATTAGAGGATCTAAACCTTTATTTTAAGGTTAATTGAATTATTTCAATTCAACTTCAGCACCAGCTTCTTCAAGCTGTTTTTTAAGGCTTTCTGCTTCATCTTTACTAACTGCTTCTTTAATTGCAGTAGGAGCTCCATCAACAGCATCTTTAGCCTCTTTTAATCCTTTACCTGTTAAATCTTTAACTAATTTAACAACTGCTAATTTATTAGCACCAGCTGCTTTAAGAATTACATCAAATTCAGTTTTTTCTTCAGCAGCACCGGCATCTGCACCTCCAGCAGGTGAAGCAGCAACAGCAACAGCAGCAGCAGCAGGCTCAATTCCGTATTCTTCTTTTAATATTTCAGCTAATTCATTAACTTCTTTTACTGTTAAATTTACTAAAGTTTCAGCTAATTGTTTTAAATCTGCCATTTTAATTTTTTTTAATTTTGTTTAACAACTATATTTATTATGAGTGCGTAATTTTTATTTCGCTTTTTCAGATAAAGTTTTTACTAAACCTGCAATCGTATTTCCACTAGATTTAAGTGCAGAAACCACATTTTTGATAGGAGATTGTAATAATCCGATGATTTCTCCAACCAATTCTTCTTTAGATTTAAGATTAGATAAAATATCTAGTTGAGAATCTCCTAAGAATACAGCTGAATCAACCCATGCAGCTTTTAATAAAGGTTTATCTGATTTTTTTCTGATAATTTGTATTAGTTTTGCAGGAGCATTACCTTTTTCTGAAATAAAAATAGTAGAATTTCCTTTTAAACTTTCAAAAAGTCCTGAAAAGTCTTTATCCTCTACATTTTCCATAGCTTTTTTCAATAAAGTATTTTTAACAACTTTCATTGAAATACTTTCTTTAAAACAAGCTCTTCTTAAATCTGAGGTTTGTTGAGCGTTTAATCCATCAGTGTCAGCTATATATAATACATTGGTACCTTTTAGTACTTCTTGTAATTCTTCAATTACTTGTGCTTTTTCTTGCTTTGTCATAATTAGTAAAAATTAATTAGTTAACACCTTTAGGATCAATTGCAATTCCCGGACTCATAGTAGAGGATAGGTATATACTTTTTACATATACTCCTTTTGCAGCTTGTGGTTTTAATTTAATTAAGGTTGAAATAATTTCTTGAGCATTTTCTTGAATTTGTTTAGCATCAAAAGATACTTTTCCAATTGCTGCATGCACTATTCCATATTTATCTACCTTAAAATCTATTTTACCAGCTTTTACTTCGGTAACGGCTTTTCCTATATCCATAGTTACAGTACCTGTTTTAGGATTAGGCATTAAACCTCTTGGGCCTAATATACGGCCTAAAGGGCCTAATTTACCCATAACTTGCGGTTGGGTGATAATTACATCAACATCTGTCCAGCCCTCTTTTATTTTTTGAAGGTATTCATCTAAACCTACATAATCTGCCCCTGCATCTTTAGCTTCTTGTTCTTTTTCAGGAGTTACTAAAGCCAATACTTTAGTTTGTTTTCCTGTACCGTGAGGTAAAGATACGACTCCTCTAACCATCTGATTTGCTTTACGAGGATCAACACCTAAACGTACAGCTACATCTACTGATGCATCGAACTTTGTATAACTGATTTCTTTAACTAAACGAGAAGCCTCTTCTAATGAATAAAGTTTTGTTTTATCTACTTTAGCAATTACTGCTTTTTGTTTTTTTGTTAATACTGCCATAATACTCAGATTAATTGTTAAGCGGATTTTGTCCGGTTACTTTTATACCCATTGATCGTGCAGTACCTGCAACCATACTTATTGCTGACTCTATTGTAAAGCAGTTTAAATCTACCATTTTGTCTTCAGCGATTTGTTGTATTTGACTCCAAGTTACGCCTGCTACTTTTACTCTATTTGGTTCTCCTGATCCTTTTTTTGCTTTTGATGCTGCTAAAAGTTGCACCGTTACAGGAGGAGTTTTAACGATAAAATCAAAAGATTTATCTTCGTAAACTGTTATGATTACGGGCAATACTTGACCTTGCTTGTCTTGTGTACGTGCATTAAATTGTTTACAAAACTCCATAATATTAACCCCTGCAGCACCTAATGCAGGTCCTACCGGTGGTGAAGGATTGGCTTGTCCACCCTTCACTTGGAGTTTTACCATTTTAAAAATTTTCTTTGCCATTTTAAATTTTAGGTTTAAAAATGATTTAATATATAATCTGTGGAAGCAGCCTATATTTTTTCTACTTGCGAAAAGCTTAATTCTATTGGTGTTTTTCTACCGAAGATTAAAACCATTACATCTAATTTCCTTTTTTCTTCATTTATTTTTTCGATAGTACCATTAAATCCATTAAAAGGACCATCAATTACCTTGACAGTTTCACCATTTTCAAATGGGATATTAAGTACATCTTCAGATTCAGAAAGTTCATCCATCTTTCCAAAAATTCTGCTAACTTCACTTTTCCTCATTGGTAAGGGATCTCCTCCTTTAGTTGCACTTAAAAAACTAATTACTCCCGGTATGTTTTTAATGGTATGGGGTAATTCACCAATTAAGTTAGCTTCAATCATAACATATCCTGGATAATATACCTTATCTTTACGGATTTTTTTACCATTTCTGATTTGAACTACTTTTTCAGTAGGAACAACAATCTGTCCAAAGTTGTTTTTAAGATGCTCTGCTCTTAAAACTTCATTTTCGATATACATTTTAACTTTGGATTCTTGACCACTTATTGTCTTAAGTACATACCATTTCATTTCACTCATTGTTCCCTAATTATTTTATTAAGATTTTAATCCTATTAAAATTGAAAAAATATTTTTGAGAGCTTTAGCAAATACCCAATCTACCCCAAAACAAAAAAGAGATAATATTATAGTTGCTATAGCTACTACAGTAGTTGAAGATTGTAAATCTGACCATTTTGGCCATTCAACATGATCTTTGAATTCTGTTATCGAACCTTTCAGATAAGTAATGAGTCCGTTCATTTTTATAAATTAAGCGCGGGCGGTAAGATTCGAACTCACGGCCCTCGGTTTTGGAGACCGATGCTCTACCAGCTGAGCTACACCCGCTTAAAAGAAAGACTTTACTATTAATTTAAATGTTTAAAGTCTTTCTTAAATGTTTATATTTTTTATTAATCAATAATTTCAGTAACTTGTCCTGCACCTACAGTTCTACCACCTTCACGGATTGCAAATCTTAAGCCATTGTTAAGTGCTATTGGTTGGTGTAATTCTACTGTTATAGTTAAGTTATCTCCAGGCATAACCATTTCAGTTCCTTCAGGTAAAGTAATAGTACCTGTTACATCAGTGGTTCTAACATAGAATTGAGGACGATAGTTGTTATGGAATGGTGTGTGACGCCCACCTTCTTCTTTGGTTAAGATATAAACTTCGGCTTTGAATTTTTTATGAGGAGTGATAGATCCTGGTTTAGCTATTACCATACCACGACGGATATCAGTTTTCTCAATACCTCTTAATAATAGACCTACATTATCTCCAGCTTCACCTCTATCTAATATTTTTCTGAACATTTCAACTCCAGTAATAGTAGAAGTTAATTTTTCATCTCCCATACCTACGATATCTACAGCTTCACCGGAATTTATTACACCTGCTTCAATACGACCTGTTGCTACAGTACCACGACCTGTAATAGAGAAAACATCTTCAATTGGCATTAAGAATGGTTTATCTTGATCTCTTTGAGGTTGTTCAATCCATGTATCAACAGCTTGCATAAGTTCCTCAATAGTAGCAACCCATTGTGGTTCTCCATTTAATGCACCTAAAGCAGATCCCTTTATAACCGGAGTATTATCTCCATCATATTCATAAGAGGATAATAAATCTCTTACTTCCATTTCTACTAATTCTAATAATTCAGGATCATCTACCATATCTACTTTGTTCATAAATACAACAATTCTTGGTACATTTACCTGACGACATAATAGGATATGTTCTCTGGTTTGAGGCATAGGACCATCTGTTGCAGCAACCACTAAAATGGCACCATCCATTTGTGCAGCACCTGTAACCATGTTTTTTACATAGTCTGCGTGTCCTGGGCAGTCAACGTGGGCATAATGACGATTTTCTGTTTCATATTCTACGTGAGCTGTATTAATTGTTATACCTCTTTCTTTTTCTTCAGGAGCCGCATCAATTTGAGAAAAGTCTTTTTTCTCAGCTAATCCTTTTTCAGATAAAACTTTAGTAATAGCTGCGGTTAATGTTGTTTTTCCGTGGTCTACGTGACCGATTGTACCTATATTAAGGTGTGGTTTGGTACGCTGAAAAGTTTCTTTTGCCATGATAAAATGTTTATTTTAATTTCCAAAAATGAGTGCAAATATAGCTAATTATTTCATAATTACAATAATCTATAAAAAAAATATTATGTTTTTATGAGTTTTAATAATAGATTTACCTGTATGGTATAAATAGTATGTATTTGTGAGATATATTTTTTAGATTTTAGAGCCAATGACGGGAATTGAACCCGTGACCTCGTCCTTACCAAGGAAGCGCTCTACCCCTGAGCTACATCGGCAAAAAATTGAGCGGAAGACGAGGGTCGAACTCGCGACATTCAGCTTGGAAGGCTGACGCTCTACCAACTGAGCTACTTCCGCTTATTTCTTAACCTTAGGTGTAATTCTAATAAAATTTGAAAAATTTTAAATTACAAATATTTAGTGGTAGTGGGGAGAGAAGGATTCGAACCTTCGAAGGTAAAAACCAACAGATTTACAGTCTGTCCTCGTTGGCCGCTTGAGTATCTCCCCTTCTGAATGAGCCGGTAGAGGGATTCGAACCCACGACCCCGAGATTACAAATCACGTGCTCTGGCCAACTGAGCTATACCGGCAATTAAATTCTATTTCAAAGAAACAATCCATTTAAAAAGGATGTTTGTTAAATGGATTGCAAAGGTAGATAATTTTTTAAAATCTCCAAATTTTCTTACAAAAAAAATGAACTTTTTTTAGTGTGTTTTTTCTTTCCTTTTGATTATCATCTTTTTAAGTGCATCACAAACTTGGTCTATACTTTCCTCAAAAGAAGAGGAGGTTTTTTTAGCTATTAAATCATCTCCGGGAATTTCTAATACAATTTCTACAGTTTTGTTTTCTTTATCTGTAGAGTTTTCTAATTTCATAAATACTTTAGCGGCTATAATTTTATCATAAAATTGTTCTAATTTTGATAATTTTTTATTTAAAAAATCCATTAATGCATCTTGTGCATTAAAATTTACTGCTTGTGATTTAATTTTCATTTTCTTCTTTTTTATGCCCATAGGGATGAGATTGATTAAATATTTTTTTTAGATCATCTATATTGCTATGAGTATAGATTTGCGTTGCAGCTAAACTACTATGACCAAGAATCTCTTTTATAGAATTTAATTCTGCCCCATTATGCAATAAGTGACTCGCAAATGTATGTCGTAACATATGTGGACTCTTTTTTTGTTTACTTGTTACTTTACTAAGATATTTATTAATTAAATTATAAACAAATTTTTCTTTAAGAATTTCTCCTTTATTGTTAGTAAATAGATATTCATGGTTATCCTCTTTTAAACTTATATATTGGTTTAATTTTTCTTTTAAATTATCTGTTATGGGGATTTGTCTTTCTTTATTTCTTTTTCCAATTATTCGTATTGTGCATTCATAAAAATCAATTTCGGAAATTTTCAAATTAATTAATTCCATTCTTCTGATTCCAGTTTGATAAAATATTTCAAAAATCAATTGGTTTCTTGTTTTCTCAAATTCAGAAAGTGTTTGATCAATATCTATAAAAGTATTTTCTAATATTTTGATTTCATCTTCCGAATAAGGAACTAGTACTTGTTGTCTTAATTTAAGATTTTTAATATTTAATGTTGGATTAACCTCTAATGAGCTGGTTTTTAAAAGGAATTTAAAAAAACTACGGATAGATGATATTTTCCGGTTAATAGTTTTTTCAGATATTTTTTTTTGAGAAAGATGAATTATAAAGTTCCTTAGTTGTCTATTTGTGGATTTTTCTATATCAGAAACATCTTCAGTTTGTAATAAAAAAAATTCTAATTCTTCTAAATCTTTTTTATAGCACTGTATAGTAAGTAGAGAATAGTTTTTTTCTAATAAAAGATAGTCTAGGAATTTATTTTTTAACATAAAAAATCTTCTGTTCAAAAATAATAATTTTTATAACAGAAGATATATTATTTTAGAAGAAATATTTATTTATGCTTCTTCCTGACTCTGTAATTTTTGTTTGTAAGCAGCTTTTATAACGCTTTGTCTCTTGATAACAGAAGGTTTTGTAAATTGTTGTCTTTTTCTTAGCTCTTTAACAACACCAGTCTTGTCATATTTTCTTTTATATTTTTTTAGAGCTTTATCAATAGACTCTCCATCTTTTACAGGAATAATTAACATAATAACATCTCTTTTTTTATTCGTAAAGTAAATTTTTAGGGTGCAAATATATAAATATAAATTACAATCACAAAATTTATTTAATAAATAAAGTCATTATCTATTAATATTAAAAAAGTTACGAATTTTAATAAAATCTTATTCGTAAAGATAATGAAGAAAATAAGTGTATATGAATATCATAAATTTTATAGTAAATTTGCCTTTCAAAAATAAATATCTAACAAAATATATATGAAATCTCAAGAAGATGTTTTGAAAAGAGTAGTAGCTCATGCTAAAGAGTATGGGTTTGTATTTCCTTCTAGTGAAGTATATGACGGATTATCAGCAATATATGATTATGGGCAAAACGGTGCAGAATTAAAAAATAATATTAAGCAGTATTGGTGGAAATCTATGGTTCAGCTTAATGAAAATATTGTAGGAATTGATTCAGCAATATTTATGCATCCAACCATATGGAAAGCCTCTGGCCATGTAGATGCTTTTAATGATCCTTTGATAGATAATAAAGATAGTAAAAAGAGATTTCGGGCAGATGTATTGGTAGAAGATTTTGCAGAAAAATTTGAAGATAAGGCTAAAAAAGAAATTGAAAAAGCAAAAAAAAGATTTGGTGAGGCTTTTGATCTGGAAAAGTTTGAAACTACTGATGCTAAAGTATTGGAATATAGAAAAAAGAAAGCAGATATACTGAAAAAACTTGCAAAATCTTTAGAAACTAATTTGGCTGACACTAAAGCCTTGATTGAAGAATTAGGAATTTCTGATCCGGAAACAGGTTCTAAGAACTGGACAGAAGTCCGTCAATTTAATCTTATGTTTGGAACAAAGTTAGGATCAACTACTGATTCGGCAACAGACTTATATCTTCGACCAGAAACAGCACAGGGTATTTTTGTTAATTATTTAAACGTTCAAAAAACCGGAAGAAAAAAATTACCATTTGGTATTGCTCAAATAGGTAAAGCTTTTAGAAATGAAATTGTTGCTCGGCAATTTATTTTTAGAATGCGCGAATTTGAACAGATGGAAATGCAATTTTTTGTACCTCCTGGAACAGAGCTTTCTCATTTTGAAAAATGGAAGGAAAAAAGACTAAACTGGCATTTGGCTTTAGGTTTAGGAAAGGATAATTATCGTTTTCATGATCATGAAAAATTAGCGCATTATGCCAATGCAGCAACAGATATAGAATTTAAATTTCCGTTCGGATTTAAGGAATTGGAAGGTATACATTCCAGAACAAATTTTGATCTTTCTGCTCATGAAAAATATTCCGGTAAAAAACTTCAATATTTTGATCCAGAACAAAATAAAAGTTATGTCCCTTATGTAGTAGAAACTTCTATAGGGCTAGATAGAATGTTTTTAGCCTTACTATCTAACTGTTTAAAAGATGAAGAATTAGAAGATGGAACCTCAAGAGTCGTTTTATCATTGCCTCCTGCTTTAGCCCCTATTAAAGTGGCAATTTTTCCTCTTATAAAAAAAGACGGATTACCAGAATATGCAGAAAAGATATTTAATGATCTTAAATATGATTTTAATGTTATGTATGAAGATAAAGATGCTATAGGTAAACGTTATAGAAGGCAAGATGCTATAGGAACACCATTCTGTGTAACTGTTGACCACGATACCTTAAGCAATCATACAGTGACTATTAGAGATAGAGATACCATGAAACAAGAAAGAGTCTCTGTGGATTTACTTAACAAAATAATTAATGATAAAGTAAATTTTATTTCTCTTTTAAAAAAGTTATAAAGTCTATAAAAAAATAAAAAAACAGGTTTATTAATAAACCTGTTTTTTTGTTATAAATATTAAGGACTTAGTATATGAATTTTAAATTATAAAAGTTGTTTTTAAAAAATGAAAAATTTTATTTTTACATTTAAATTATTATGGAACTACACTATTATAAAATTTAAAAAATAATATGACGCATATATGTTAAAGTAGATATTATAATTTATTTCTTTATGGGAAAAAGTTAAAAAATCGATATTTAATCTAAAATAACAAAAAATATAAATAAGTATATGGAAAAGCAATTTGATTTCACATATGAAATTACAGCAGAAGATTATTTAACTCATCAGCTTTTTGGAGCATCCATGAACGAAGCCATAAAAAAACAGAGAAAAAGAGGGCTTATATTGTGGACTACTGCTTTTTTTATATTAGCCATAGTTTTTTATTTACAAGGGAATAAATTTTTAAGTATTTATTTTATTGCTTTTGGGATAGGATTTTTTTTAATTTATCCTATATATGCAAATTGGATTTATAAACGATATTTTAAACGTTATGTATATAAACATTTTACAGAGAGTAATCTAAATAATATGATTTTAACAATTGATGAAGAAGAAATAGTTTTATTTAATGGTAAGGAAAGAGGGAAAATAAAAATTTTGGAAATAGAAAAAATTGAGGAAATTCCAACGCATATATTTATTAAACTGAAAGGAGGTAGAAGTGTTATAATACCTAAATTAAAGATAGATAATAAAGAAGAATTGTTAAAATGTGTATCGTTTCTAGCTAAAAATAATTCATTTCCTTATATTCGGATATTATACTGGAAGTGGAATAAAATTAATTATTTTTAAGGTTTTCTATAATTTTAGTTAGTTTATTATTCTCTTGCTTAGTGAGTTTTTTTATATAAAATCCTTTATGTATATCAGTAGAATCTTTCATTTGTGGAAAAATATTCAGATATTTATAAAGTATTAATTTTTCTTTTTCAAACGCAGGAGGAGGGGTATCAAAATTATACATGGAATTATTATTGGTAATATATAATATAAGATTTCCTAGTTTTACTTTTTTATAATCATTTAATATATAATTTTTGGGTTTTAGTAAATTACCCTTTGTAAACCCTACCATTGTATTGGCTAGCTTGTATTCTGGAATTAATTTTTGAATAAGAACAGGATAACTAATTAATGTAAAGAATAAAATATTGAGAGCCAAAGCAGGAACAAGGATCTTTGATTGGTTAATTTTTGTATAATGGAATAAGATAAAAATTAGAGGATATATTCCGTCAAGAATAAAACGATATTGTCCGGAAAATAGCAGAATTAAATATAATTTTAAGAAAATTATACCCCATAAACTAATGTAAATAAATTTCTTTTTTATAAAAGCAAATATTCCGAATATAAATAGTGTAATACAAATAAAAATGTTAATAATAGTTTGTAATTCCCTTATACTAAGCCAATAATATAATTTTTTAATAAAAGAAAAAGAATTTATTTTTTCAATAGGAAAGTGACCATTGAAAGTATAATAATTTGCATATTGGTTCGAAATTTTCAAAATTCTAGGATCTGAGAGCCAATAAGTAGTAATTTGGGTTTGTGTTACTGGAAATATAATGGTAGAGGAAGTAACAATATTTTTGATAACAAAAGTGAGAATTAAAATTAAAGGGAATATGTAATTCTTATAATTTAATAATTCTTTTTTATTTTGATGTATTCCCATTAAAAATATCCATAAAGGTAACCAGAAACCAAAAGGTTTTATAGTAAATATAAAAACAGATAATATGAATATTACTTTAAAATTTTCTTTTTTATAGTTAAAACATTCTTCATTAACAATAATTAAAGAGAAAAAAATTACTGGAATGTCCGGTGAAGGTGTTTGGATAAATAAAAAGTAAAAGGGGATAAATATTAATAAAAAATAAACTTTTCTTTCAAAAATATAAAATATGAAAAGAATTGTAATAAGCAGATTAATCCTTTGGAAGGGATCAATAGTATCGTCAAAACCTGCTTGAATAATGTGTAGTGAGGACATTTGGCCTAAAACCCAGTCAATATTGGCAACTCCTAAGATAAGTCCATATTGGTTCAGCCAATTTAGACTAGGTATATAATATCCAAAATGATCAGGTCTAAAAGGATAATAAGAACCAACCAGTAATATGAGTAAAGAAAAAAGCCAGAACCATCCAGATTTTATTATTTCTAAAGGAAATTTTATTCTATAATACTTTAAGTTTTTTATGAAATAAGGAATTATTGAGATAGCAAATAATAAAATTTCTATTTTTCTGTTTAGAGGGTAGAAAAATGAAATAATACAAAGTACAATACTTAAAAAAGTTAAACCCAATAAGAAAGTGAGAGATGGAGATTGTTTTTTTGAAGCCAGTAAATATTGAGCCCATATACCCCATCCTCCTATTGATATAAATAAAATAATTATGGATAAAACTTCTAAAATCATAAAAACAATTGAAAAACAAAAGTAAAAATAAAAATGAAAACTTATTTTATTTTCCTTAGCTCTTTTTATATATTTGAGTAAAACATATTTTTAATTAAAACATGAATAAATTTGATGTAATAATTATAGGCTCAGGACCAGGGGGGTACGTGGCAGCAATTCGTTGTGCACAATTAGGTTTTAAGACAGCAATAGTAGAAAAATATCCTACCTTAGGAGGAACTTGTTTAAATGTAGGGTGTATTCCTTCAAAAGCCTTGTTGGATTCGACAGAGTATTTTCATATTGCACTACATAATTTTGAAAGTTTGGGTATAGAAATTAATTTACCGAAAGTAAATTTAGATAGAATGATAGAAAGAAAAAATGAAATCATAGACCAAACGACTAAAGGAATTAATTTCCTGATGGATAAAAATAAAATTACTGTTTTCCATGGAGTTGGAACTTTTATCTCCAATACCCGATTAGCCGTAAAAAAAGAAGATGGAAATAGAGAGGAACTAGAGTCTAAATATTTTATTATAGCTACCGGATCCAAGCCTGTAAGTCTCCCGTCCGTGCCTATAGATAAAATACGAATTATTACTTCTACTGAAGCCTTAAATTTAAAAGAAATTCCTAAGCATTTGTTGGTTATAGGTGGAGGTGTTATAGGCTTAGAATTAGGTTCAGTATATAAAAGATTAGGAGCGGATGTTACAGTTATTGAATATTTAGATAAGTTAATTCCTACTATGGATGGAGCTTTATCTAAAGAATTACAAAAAGTTCTAAAAAAATTGGGAATGAAATTTTCTTTATCCACTAAAGTAACAAAAGTAATTCGTGAAGACGATAAAGTAACCGTACAGGCAATAGATAAAGATGGGGAAAAAGTAATTTTTGACGGAGATTATTGTTTAGTATCAGTTGGAAGAAAACCCTATGTTGAAGGTTTAGGTTTGGAAAATGTAGGAATTAAAGTTGATGAAAAAGGATATATTAATGTAAATGATCAATTACAAACCAATATCCTGAATATATATGCAATAGGAGATGTGATTCGTGGTCCTATGTTGGCACATAAAGCAGAGGAAGAAGGCGTATTGGTAGCAGAGCAATTGTCAGGACAAAAACCGCATATAAATTATAATCTAATCCCTGGCGTAGTATATACCTGGCCGGAAGTTGCCGGAGTGGGAAAGACTGAGGAACAATTGATAGAAGAGGGATATAAATATAAAACCGGACAATTTCCGATGCGAGCTTTAGGACGGGCCAGAGCCAGTGGCGATACAGATGGATTTGTGAAAATATTGACTGATGGGGTTACTGACGAAATATTAGGGATACATATAATAGCCGCCCGTGCAGCTGATTTAATTGCTAATGCTGTTTCCTTATTGGAATATCGAGCTTCTGCTGAAGACATAACAAGAATGAGCCATGCACATCCTACCTATGCAGAAGCTATAAAAGAAGCTGCTTTAGATGCTACTGGTAAAAGAGCAATTCATTTTTAAATGTAAAATAAAGTATTTATAAAAACTTCTATTTTATAAAGTGATTTTTCAATAATTTTCTAATTTTTTCATTTTTATTATGAAATTTATCAAGTGAATATAATATTCTATCAGATATACTATAATCTATCTTTCTTTCTATGCAAATTGTTCTTAAATCAGTCAAATATTGAATATAAAGATTAATTTGATCATTTAGATTACTTGAATATTTTAGAGTTTTTTTAGGATAAATGAATCTATAGACTCTTTGATCTAAAATTTGATAAATTTTAGGGTTTTTAAATCCCAAGATGGTTGAAGCCATTGGTAAACGAATTCCTCTTCGTTTTTTATCAAGTAATTTTAAAAGAATTTTTGTTGTTAACTCAATATTTAATTCATTATCTTCTCTATTTATTCTGTTAATTAGTAGGAGTGATTCATTGTCTATTTTTGCATATCTATTTACTCCATAGTATAATATTGTTGATTATATCTTGATCAAAATCTATATTTAAAGAATCTAATTCTTTTGTTAGTATCGGCTGGTAATTATAATTACCATTATCCAAATCATCTTGAGATAGTTCTATATCAAAAATTGTTTTCATTATTAAAAAGAACTTATATTAATAGTAGCTAATAATTATTATTTTATATTTTCTTTTTCTCTTTTTAAGAGGTCTTTTTTTGATTTATAATCTTTTTCAAGAATTTTTTTTTGAGCATTCTTTTCTCTTTTGTTCAGCTTGTCATTATTATCTATTCTCTCCTTATCTCTTTTATATCTATCTTCTAACAAATCTATTTTTCGTTCAATATCTTTTTTTCTTTCATCTTTATAATCTATATTATGATGATGGGTATGATAATTTTCTTTGTTATATTCTATATTATCTTGTTTTTGTTTTATTGCAAGTTCTCTTTTTTTCTCAGATTTTTCATAAGGTGTTAAAGAAGAATCTGAATTTATTTCTTCATATTTTCTACCATATTCTCTATTAATTTCTCTTTGATTTTTTTGAGCAAATGCGTTGGTAGAAACAACTATCAATACAAAAGACCGTATAATTAGCTTTTTCATAAATATTAAATTTATTTAATTGCTATAAGTATATCTAAAAATATACCATTCTTACTAAAGATAATTATAATTTTCTATTTAGAAGAAATTTATGTATTACAATAAATAAAGGTTAAGAAAAGAAAGTTTCTAATTCACTTATAGGTAAAGTTTTTTGCTCCCCAGTTATAATATTCTTTAAAGAAAGAGTTTTAGAGTTTATTTCTGTTTCTCCATAAAAGGCGACAAAAGGTATTGCATTTTTTTCTGCATATGTAAACTGTTTTTGAAGTTTCAATTTTTCAGGATATAAATCACAAGAAATATTTTTTCCTCTTAATTCTTGTATTAGTTTTAATGCCTGAAGGCTTTCTTTTTCACCAAAGTTAAAAAACAGAATTTGTTTTTTCTTATGTGCAGATTCAGGGAAAAGATTCAACTCCTCCATTACCAAATAAATACGATCGAGTCCAAATGAAATTCCTACACCGGATATATTTTTGACTCCAAATATTTCAGTTAAATTATCATAACGTCCTCCTCCTCCAATAGAACCTATGGAAACATTTTTAGCTTTGATTTCGTAAATAGTTCCCGTATAGTATTCCAATCCACGAGCCAGTGTTAAATTAAATACCAAATCGGCAGATTTAAGACCTATTTGTTTTGCTGAATGATAAATAAATTCCATTTCTTCAATACCTTTCTGTCCAACTTTTATATCCGTTAGAATTTCTTTTAATCGTGTAATTTTATCTTCAAAACTTCCGGATAATTCGATAATAGGAATTAATTTTTGGAGAGAGGTTTGTGCTATTCCTTTTTCTTTCATTTCATTCAACACTTTATCCAAACCTATTTTATCTAGTTTATCCAGAGCAACAGTAAAATCAATCAACTGGTCTTCAATAGAAGCATATTCAGCAATAGCAGCAAGTAATTTACGGTTATTGAGATGAATTTCTACAGGAATTTTTAAATCAGAGAATGAAGCATCATATAGTAATATAAAATTTACTTCATACCAAAGACTTTCAGATCCTACCACATCTGCATCGCACTGGTAAAATTCTCTATATCTACCTTTTTGAGGACGATCAGCTCTCCATACTGGCTGAATTTGGTATCTTTTGTAAGGTAAAGATATATTCCCTTGATTCATGGCTATATATCTGGCAAAGGGAACGGTTAAATCATATCGTAAAGCTTTTTCAGAAATGGAAGCAGTAATATTTTTAGATTTCCATTGTTCAATGTCAGGCATTTTTTTTCTGGCTTCAGAGAGGAAATCTCCGTTATTCAAAATTTTAAAAATAAGCCGATCTCCTTCCTCTCCATATTTTCCGGTTAAGGTATCTAAATTTTCGAAAGAAGGAGTTTCTAAAGGGGAAAAACAAAATTTTTCAAAATTAGCTTGTAATTTAGAAATAATATATCTCCTTTTTTGTATTTCTATAGGGTTAAAATCTCTAGTACCTTTAGGTATTCCTGGTTTCATAGCTTATTCTTAATTGGTCTTGACAAAGGTAAAGAATTGTTTTATACTCTAAAATTAAATTTTATTATTATAAGTAGTTGGATTAGCTTTTATAAAAAAACAGAACATTGAAAAATGTTCTGTTTTTTTATTAATTATCGAAAAGGAGATGTAAGTGGAATTTCCGAATCCGGTTCTTTAGTAATTCGGTTTCTTAAATCTCTACGGGTAAGTTCAATAATCCATGTCCAGAACATATGTCCGAAAAGTTCTGAAAAATGTTCTTCAAAAGGTTGATCCCAAGGTGGTGGGACAGTTCCTAAAATTGGCATTAATATCACATGGAAAGCAATATAAATAATCAATCCGTAGAGTGTTCCTTGCCATAATTTAATTTTAGGATAATATTCGGCTGCCACACAATAAATTATAGCAAATACAATAGAAAAAGAAAAATGAACTAGAAAGCTCATAATAGGACGAGGATTTCCATTAAAATAATAAACTGTATGAGAAAGGTCAAAAGACATACCTAATTGTTCCAAGAGCTGTTGAGGAGGATTGGTTAGGTCTCTTTCTGGTGTACGAGGGGGGAAAGGTATTTCCCAACCGAATTTAACAATCGCAGAAATAATTCCTGTAATAATTCCTACAATAATAGCCACTTTTTTTCTGGGATGTAATGTGAAATTTGTCATGAAAAAAATGTTTAAGTTTTATGTATTTACAGGTGAATATTTAAATTCAGAAGAAAAAATTTGTAATATTATTATAGTGAAGGTAAATGTTTTTACATTAAAAACAAAATAAAAAATTCGGTATATTGGTTTATACAATCAATTGCTGAATTAAATTGTATTGTTATTAAATACTTTTACTTTTTAATAAATAAAACAATCGTTAGAGTCTAGAACTGTAAAGAGATAAACTAAAAAAGCTATTCCTAAGAATAGCTTTTTTATAAATAGTGTATACAATTTTATTGTTTAATGATTTTTTTAGTAATTATTTGTTGTTTAAATTGAATTTTAATGATGTAAATTCCAGCAGGTTGATTTGCAATATCTATATTCCATTCAGTTTGATTTTTAAAGGGTTTAGAATAAATAACCTGTCCATTTATGTTAATAATTTGCATAGAACCTTCTTGGATATCGTTTAGTTCGATAGTAAATAGTCCGGATGTAGGGTTAGGGTAAATTTGTAAATCTTGTTCCAGAATGTCTTTTTTAACATTCATAGCTTTACTTGCAGAAGATATGAGATTCCAGCTATTAGGTGGAGGTGTAGCTCCCGTATATCTGGGTTCATCTTTTGCACAACGAATACTCATTGCAGACTCTAAAGGGAAATCGGCATTACCTACATTCATTATTTTTTCGGCAAATATGGTAGCTAAACCGTTTCCTCCCTGGTCCATAGTAGCAGACCATAATCCAGAAGTTCTGCTTCTGAATGCATCTAATTTCCCAGATCTTCTTATTAGATTTAAAGGGTAGGCACCAATAGGATATTCTGAATTTTTAAAAATCCATCCGGCAGTCCATCCGGTATTTAATTCAGTTCCTTTATAATATTTGATAATATCTCTATTTCCACTAATAGTTTTACCATTTTTTTTAACACCATGTTGTATGATTCCTAAAGAATTATCATAATCTCTTCCTCTTCCATTATACCATGGAGAAGTACCTTTAGCCATTAGAGAATCAAATGAACTAAAAGCAAAAGTATTATCCGGAACCCTCCATCCTGCAGGGCAGGGATCGAAAACAGATTTTTTAGTTCCATGTCCCCATCGTTCACTGTATATGTTTTTTCTATCAGTAAGCCAATCTTTTGAACCAGTTGTATTAGCAAGAAATGTTAAAGGGTTATTTATAGAATACTTTAATATTTGTTGAACATTTTCGTGTTCTTTATTTGTAGACTTTACCCCTGCTATTTGTGTATAGTTAGGGTAATTACTGACATACCTTGCCATATATTTTTCATCTGAGTTTAGAAAGGTAGGATAACTTACATTTCCATTAGCTGCGGTTTGACCTATCAATAATAATTTTTCAACACCAGAATATCCTACATAGAAAAACAAAGGAATAGGATCTTTACGTCCCCATTGGAAATGCAGTCCGCCGCTATTTTTTATAATTTCTTTGTAAGATCTAAATGAGCTAGGATTATCAATGAGTTCTTTAGGAAATGCATATTCAGCACCTAAATCTCTATCCATAAAGGTGGTGGTTAAAGGAGGTAGTCCGGTATTAGTAAGATTTATTACATGATTTCCTGTAGGCTTTATATCCTCTGTTGTATAGGTAATAGTATTTTGTTCCGGATCTCCGTTAGGTACCCAAATGTGCCAACTCCAATAAATAGGGTCTGTTGCATTTTTATTATTTCCTATATGTAAGGCAACAACAGCATTTCCTCTAACATTTTCAATTAGATTAACTACAATATTTGCATTTTCATCAGCACCTTCTACATATACGGATTTTACAATTGCCGGTACAGTAGACCATACAGCACTGGCAAATAATTGATTTCCCGAAGGCCAGCCATGATCTGTAAGGTACTGGTTATACACTGAGTATGCTTTGCTTACTGGGATTTTTATTTGAGTAGCACTATTTTTTATAATGTAACTATTAGGGTTATCAAGACCTTTGGTATAATTGAATTCTTTAGCAGTAATATATTTGGTAGCATAGTTATTTAATTTGGAATGGTTAGGATCTTGTATACATCGTATAGTGTTTCCTTGGTACGTAGATGCACCGCTATGAGGTCCAATATACCACCTTTCAGGAATATTTTTATTTCTAAATGCAAGTTCTGCAAGGGATTGTAAATGAAGCTGTCTAGCAAACCATTTAGAGGAGGTAGCTCCCCATGTGAATGTTTCCGAAAATTGATCTTGTGCTATTAATGTATTGTAATTATCATATTTCCATATTTTACCAGTTAATGGATAATTTCCTAATAGGCTAACATTAGAATTAGAAAATGGAGTTTTGAAATTAATACCTAAAGCAGGATAAAATATTACATTAGCATAGCGCCCTTCATATTTAATAGCTGTGTTTGCATTAGTATCAATAAACGTTCCTTTATAACCACCGGGTTCTTCACCAGATTGTCCTCCCCAGGGAGAAACCACACTAGCTCCAGATTCTCCTCCTCTGTAAGAGGGAACTCTCCATCCTTCTGGACAAGGGTCGAAAGGGGATTTTAATTTATAAGTAGAATTTGTATTGCTCCAGTCTCCTCCAATTTTTCCTTCATAATTATCACTCCATAAGTTAAATGCTGTATCTGAAGATTCTAATATTTGTTCTGAAAACCAATGTTGGCCTGTTGGAGGATTAATGAGTTTAAAGGGATGTTGTACGGAATAGGGGATATTTTGATTGATATCAGAATAAGGTCTTGGTGTAACTCCTTGTTGTTCCTGATAAAATAATCCTGAATTGGTGCTTCCTATAGTACCGGTTACATTATAATGCGTCTGGTCTTTATAGACTAGTGGAGGAAAAGGATCTTTTCTACCCCATTGGTAATAAAGTCCACCAGATTTATTCCATTCATTACCAAGAAAATTTTTGCTGGTAGCTCCTAAGTTACGATCCATAAATTTAGGAGTAAATATATTTCCATCTATATCTCTTTCAGGATATTTTGGGTGTCCATATTCAACACCTTTTGTAGGATCATCAGTCACCCATACATGCCAGCTCCAGTATACAGGATCTTCATTATTTCCTTTAGGACCTGAGTGCAGGGCTATAACAGCGTTTCCTTTGCCTCTTAATTTATCTATCAATACTTCGATTTCAGCGGATTCAGGTTTTAATTGGACAGATTTTATTAAACCAGATACATCTTCCCAATATATAGAGGCAGAAGGAATGCCGTTAATAGAGATCCCTTTCATATAAGGTCCATACTTCCACATATCATAAGCTTTTTTTATTGGAATGTAAAGACCTACGTTATTTGCATTATTTATATCAAATATATAACTGTTAGGAGCGTAAATATCGTTACAATTATCTATGTTTATATATTTATCTATCAATAAACTTGAATAAGAGTTATTAGCATATTTAACCTCTAAAAAAACGTTGTATTTTCCTGATTGTTTAAAAATTATGGATGGTTGGGCTTCAGAAGATAAAATTGTATCTTTTTCATTGTAAAATTTCCATGAATATGAAACTGGAGAACCTTGAGAGGTTGATTTGAATTGTATAGGAATACCAACACAAGTTTCTGAATTTTCAATTTTAAATTCGGCTTCTGGTGAAATAATAGAATATTTCTTTTTTACACTACCATTTAAAACAAAACCTGTACTACCAGCTTCGTTTCTTACCCATCCTTTAATAACATGAAGTCCTTTGGATATTGGTATATTATAAATTACTTCGTTAGTAATGGTGTCTCGAGGGTCTGTAGACCAACTATTAAAAAAACCTTGATAGGTGTAATTAGGAATTGCAACATAAGTTTCGGCAATAACTTTTTCATCTAGAAAAACTTTTACCTGATTTTTTCCTAATGCTCTGAAATTAAGTACCCCATCTTCAGAAAGATTAAAGGTACGTATAAATTCATGTTGGAAAGTATTTAGGGAAGCCATTCCAGTATTACGATTTGACATATATCGAGCTTTATGTGTATCAATCAAATCTGATCTGGAAGGTAAAGACCAATTATATTGTTCGGATACACGGGCCGGTACAATAGATTCTGTATTACTAAATAGATTTCTGTATTTCCAATTGGGCTCTAACTCTCCAATCTCACATAAAGTACCATCTTCTTTTCTACCACTAGTTAGGTCTATCATAACTTCTCCTTCTTTTATTGTAAAAAAGATAGTTTTAGTAGAAGAGCTAGAAGAATTTGTAATTTTTAGTGTAGCAAGATGATAACCTGTTTTAGTATAAGATACTATAGGGTTGTTATCAGTAGACGTAGAAGGATTTCCATCTGGGAATTCCCAAAAAACAGATGTAAAGTTACCGGAACTGTTATTAATAAATTTAAATTTACTTTTTTTTGGAGTTATAGATTCAGAGTTAACAGAAAATTTAGCAATTAATCCCTGTCCTAAAGACATTTGGGATAAAAGCACTAAAAAAAATAAAATGTTTTTTTTCATAGTAATTATATTATTAGATTTTTATATTTTTTTAATTTAGTTTTATAACAATGTTTACTAATAACAAAAGAAGCAAACAATAAGATAATAGGCACATAAGGATAATGAAATTTACTTCCGCCGAATAAAAGTAGATTCATAACTGTTCCTAATACCCAATATAATAAAAGAGCTTGTGCTATTTTATTTTTTTCTTTAATAATAAGATAAGATCCAAAAAGAGATAATAATAAGCAAGTTACATAAAACAATTGATTATAAAATAACAACCATTGAAATTTATTGTATTTAGGAAAAGTATGAATCATTTTTAGTGTGTAATCTCTACCTTGTACAGGAGCTTTTATATTGCCTGATAATGCGCTCATGGCATGTGAATCACTACAATACAAATAAAAAAATTTTTTTGGAAATAATAATATCCACTGAGTAGGATGTTTTTTTATCCAGAAAATAGCTCTTTCTTTCCAAATATGATCTAATTCAGTGACATCTAAAGAAGTATTTGAGCCAATATATCCTAGATTACCTTTTTTAAAAACTTCTTTACTAAAACTTCCATCAGCATGATCGTTGGCTCCGATTAATAAATTATAACCTCCTGTAGTAGATTGGAAAACAAAACTTCCAAATCTTTCATAAGTAGTAAAACCAATAATAAAAACGGTAAGAACTATGGAGGATGCTAAAATTGTTAATTTTTTAATTTTATTAATTAGATTGTCGTTAGAATAAAAAGTTAAAAAACAAAGTACAATAAATAAAATAAATAAAAAAGGTCTCATCCAATTTGCAAAACCAATTAAAATTCCTGTAAGAATAATGTAGATTATTTTATTTTTAGTAAATAAAATAATTAAGGTAAAAGCCAACATAGTATATACCAATTCATTTCCTGTGAGGCAAACAATTCCATAGTTTGTAGGATAAATTGAAAAAAGTAATAAAACAATGTAACCTGTTTTTTCATTAAAATATTTTTTTCCTATATAAAATAATTCATAACCTAAAATGGCATTTATAGCAACATTAATTAATAGTATACCTTTGACATGTTTTACAATAATTAATAAAAAAGCTAAATAATTTACATATCCGGGTGAGTGTATAAAAAAAGAATAGTCTAATTTATAGTCGGGATAATTGTCTATAAGAGAAGGATACCATTCTCCGGAATTTATTATTCGATAAGCTAAACGTAAGTAATTTTCTGAATCATCAACCTGAGATGCATCAGAAACTAACACAATTATACATTGTATAAAAATAGAAAGAATATAACATATAAAAACTATTGATTTAAATTTCATATTTGAAAATTATGTATAAATATATAATTATATATTGAATTATTATGACATTAATTTGTATATAGTCATGTATTTTATTTTAATCTATTAAATTACATTTGGAGAGATGAAATGTAAATGAAAATGTTAAAAAACAAACTTAAAACTAGTTAAAGGTTGCTAAATATAGTCTGAATAATTAAAAAAGCATAGCATTTTTTTCATAGAATTAATTTTAGTTAATAGTTAATTAATGTTTTGTTAATTTTTTTTATATAAAATATGGGTAAATATAGGCAAAATTTTTATTTGTTTATATTTTTTATTATTTTGATTTATACTTGATGAATTGGATGTATGCCTATATTGTGTAGTATTGTTTTACATTATTTAGATATACATATCCCAATATAATTTTAAAATAATCGAAAATTGCTAAATTCGCAATGAAAATAAAATCAATTTATGCATATTCCAGATATTCCCAGTTATTATGCCCTTAAGGCAATCCATATTATATTTATGGTTAGTTATTTTGCTGGCATATTTTACCTAATTAGGCTTTATGTATATTATATAGATGCAAAAGATAAACCTGAGCCGGAAAGAGAAATATTAAGGAAACAATATATATATATGATTTCTCGTTTGTGGGATATCATAACTGTGCCTGCAGGTATTATCATGTTAATTACGGGAATTTTTATGATGATTAATACTAAAGGAGATATATCTTTTTATATACTTAGAGAACCTTGGTTCCATATTAAATTAGTATTTGTCTCTTGTCTTGGAGTTTATCATTATTGGAGTTGGAGATGTATTAAAAGGATAAAAAAAGGAACATTCCATACAACATCTGTACACTTAAGAATGATGAATGAAGTTGCTACAATTATACTTTTTGCTGTAATATTTATTGTGATATTTAAGCAATATTTTATGGGAATGTGGTTAAGTTTATTAATAAGTTTTGTCGTCTTGGTATTTGTAATTATGATGGTTGTCAAGTTTGTAAACAGAAAGAAAAATAAAAAATAAAAATGTTTTCTATATTTAAAAAAGAGATAGGTACCTATTTCGGTACAATGGGAGCGTACATTATTGCTTCTATTTTTACAATAATATGCACGTTATTTCTTTGGTTTTTTGATAATAATTTTAATATATTCAACATTGGGCTAGCAAATTTAAATAACTTTTTTGTTTTATCCCCATGGGTTTTATTATTTCTAATTCCTGCTCTAACTATGAAATCTATTGCCGAAGAAGAAGAAAATAATACATTAATATGGCTTTTTTCTCAGCCAATATCAATATTTTCTGTGGTTTTAGGTAAATATTTTGCCATTTTAACACTAGTATTATTTTCGCTTTTAGGAACAATAGTTTATGTCTACAGTACTTATATGATAAGTTTACCAACCGGAAATATAGATTTAGGAATGGTTTTGAGTGGATATATAGGGTTGATTTTTTTATCTATGACTTTTATTTCTGTAGGTATCTTTGCTTCTTCATTAGTAAAAAATCAGGTATTAGCATTTATTTTAGGTGTGTTTTTGTCCTTTTTCTGTTTTTTTGGCTTTGAAAATTTGGCATCATATAATTTATTAGGCAATTTTGATTATATATTACAAAAAATAGGATTTTATCAACATTATATTAGTTTTACTAAAGGTATTATAGATACACGCGATTTGGGATATTTCTTATTTATTACTTTCCTTTTTCTTACAATCTCTATAAAATTTATTAAAAGAAAAAAATAATGACAATTATAAAAAAAAATATAGGAATTTTAATTTTTCTTTTATTTACAATCATACTTATCTCTGGAATTATTAATAGAAGGATTGATTTGACTTCCGATAAAAGGTATACTTTAACAGAAACAACAAAAAAACTTGTAAAGGGAATAAACCAACCCATGGAAATTGAAGTATATTTAGAGGGGGATTTTCCAGCAGACTTCAAACAATTACAATATGAAACACTTAATTTATTAGAGGAATTAAAAAGGGTTAATTCAAATATTACTTATAAACTGGTCGACCCAATTAAAGACAAAATATCTCAAGATACACTTCAGGCAATGGGAATGCAACCATCAGCGCTAAGAGTAGAAAAAGATGGGGTCTCCAAACAAATAATATTATTTCCTTATGCTACCATAAAATATAAAGGATATGGACACACTGTACCTCTGATAGTAGAGCAGGGAGGAATATCGGCAGATGAGCAAATGACGAAATCCATAGAAGGGTTAGAATATGGTTTTTCCGATGCCATTGATAAATTATCCCGAGAACATTTAAAATCAGTAGGAATTCTTGTTAATCAAAAAGAATTAAATAAATTAGAGATGTATAGTTTGTTTAACAGGATTATACAAAATTATAATTTCGGTCCTATTCTTCCTAAAGACAGTCAATCTTTAAAAATTCAGGATCTCTCTAATATGAAAAGATTTGATGCTATTATAATAGCAAAGCCCAGAAAAGCATTTACAGAGGAAGAAAAGATAACGGTAGATCAATATATTATGAATGGAGGAAAAACATTATGGGCTATTGATGCAGTAAATGCCGAAATGGATACACTATTAAAATCCAATAAAATATTAGCCTATCCTTATGATTTAAACCTCACAGATTTATTATTTTCTTACGGAATACGTATTAACCCTTCGGTTATAAAAGATGTTCAGAATCCTGCCTATATTAATTTACAAGTAGGGGAAGTGCAAGGGAATGCTCAAAATGCAAGAGTTCCATGGGTATACTTTCCATTAGGAATATCAATGAATAATCATCCTATAACTAAAAATATTAATCCTATAAAATTTGAATTTCCTTCACCTATTGAGATTTTAGATGTAGATGGAATAAAAAAAACAATATTATACCAAACATCACCATATACCAATGTTCAGGGGGTTCCGTCTTATATATCTTTAGAAGAGGCCAAAATTTCCAATAAAGACTCAATGAATTTAAAAAACTATAATAACGGTTCTAAAATTATGGCTGTTTTAATGGAAGGAAAATTTAATTCTGCTTATTCCGGACGTATAGAAGCAACAGAAATCAAAGGCTTTATTCCACAGAATCCAAAACCAAATAAAATGCTTGTAATATCTGATGGAGATGTAGCTCGAAATCAGGTTATAAAAGGACAACCAATTCCTTTAGGATTAGATTATTCCACAGGGGTTACATATGGGAATGAAGAATTTTTAATAAATGCGTTAGATTATTTAATGGATGACAATGGATTGATGGAATTAAGAAACAGAACCGTACAGATGAGATTATTAGACAAACAAACTATCGTAATGGATAAATCTTATTGGCAATGGTTTAACATGCTTATGCCATTAGGATTTTTTTCAATATTTGGGGCAATATTGATAATATGGAGAAGAAAAAAATTTAGCAAATAAATGGAGGCTTTATATTTATTACCTGCTTATTTAGGAGAAACGTCTCCTAAAAATATATTTTCTGAGCAAGAAATTAGTCTTTTACAAGAACTGAAATTTTTTGTAGCCGAAAATGAAAAATCAGCCCGCAAGTTTATTAAATTTTTATGTCCTAATGTAATACAGAAAGAACTTTCATTTTCTATATTAGATAAAAGAACTTCTGAACAACAAATACCAGAAATAGCACAACCTCTAATAGAAGGACATTCTATAGGACTAATCTCAGAAGCGGGGCTTCCCTGTATAGCAGATCCGGGTAATCTACTAGTTTCCTGGTGTCATACTAAAGGGATAAGGGTAATTCCCATAAATGGTCCCTCTTCAATAATTTTAGCATTAATTGCAAGTGGATTAAACGGACAAAATTTCACCTTTCATGGCTATTTACCAATAGATTCATTACAAAGAAAGAAAAAACTACAACAATTGGAAAATATTTGTAAAGTTAGCCATACAGCTCAAATATTTATGGAAACACCTTATAGAAATCAATCGCTATTTGAAGATTTATTAAAAGGACTAAAAAGCTCTACTCATTTATGTATAGCAACAAACATTACACTTCCGGATGAATCGATTAAAACTTTCACAATAGGAGAGTGGAAGAATAAAAAAACCGATTTTCAAAAAAAACCGACCATATTTATCATTCAATAAAAAAATACTGTACACTCTAAAATTTGTAAATGGTCTTGTATAAAAGAAAAAAATAAATGTACTATTTACACTATAAAATAATTTGATTATATAAAGACTAATAAAATATAAAATGTACATACATTTGCATATGAGAATAAGGGATATTTAGTATTCCTTGTTTTAATAAGCCGATTACACTTTATGTGTAATTTTCTTTCTCATTTTTTTGTGGTTTTAGTTTGAGGTCGCTTTTTGCGACCTTTTTTCATTTATTATCCTTATTCCTTACTAATACTATGCATTTAATGCATATCCGATAAATTTTTTAGCTAAATAATGAGTTATCTCAGTATTAAATGTAGTTTTTCTTATTTTATTTATAGGAATAATACCCTTTTGATCACTTAAAATAAATATTTCATTAGCAGATTGAGTCTGAAAAGGAGATAGACATTCTTCCTTATAAATAAATTCCGTTTTCTGTCTTAGAAAAATAAGAAAATTTTTTTTGAGACAAGAAATAAAAGCTCCTTCAGAATTAGGATTAGATAAAATTACATTATTATTAACTAGAAAAATATTTCCGAAAATAGACCTACTAATTCTTTTTTCACCATTGAGCAGAATAACTTCCTGTAATTGGTTTTCCTTAGCATATTGATCTGCTATAAGGTTGATAGGATGAAAAATTGAAATTGCAGACAATAACGACGGAGATATGATAATATCTTTGTAAACTTCCATCTTATTTTCAGCAGAAATAAAAAAATCTTTATATGGTAAAAATTCTATGATAAAAGAAGGAGTATTTAAGTTTCTAAAAACAGTTATTTTTATACATCCTTTATAAATTTCATTCTCTTTACATAATAATTTAATTTGATTTTCAAACATTTGCGGAGTATATGACATAGGGATAGAGATGCGCATTTTTCTCATATTCGCCATAAGCTGAAAATAGACATCTTCCCAAAATATCAATCTATGCTGAAATACCCAACAATAAACATTGACAAAATCTCCGCTAAAATAATTTTTTTGGTTGTAACCAATAAGTAGGTCTTTCTCTTTAATTATTTCTTGATTGAAAATAACTTTCATAATAAAATTAAAGAAATATATTAATTATAAAAAATCAGTAATGAGATAATTTAAGATCCAATGATTTTTTTAAGGTCATCTATCAAATTCGTCCAATACAATTTAGAGCTATCTAAATCACTTTCTTCAGTAAAATCAGTAATAATTAAAGCCACATCATTAGTAACCTCATCAACATGTATAGCTAATTCCCAAAAATATTTAGTGCCTTCATCTTCTTCCCACCTGAATCTTACAAAAGATTCTTCCTTATATCTTATCAAGTTGGCTGACTCTTGTTGGTCTCCCCAGTAAAATGTAAATTCATCACCACGTTCTATGACATCATCTGCCAACCATTCGCTCATTCCCGATGAGGTTCCAATATACTCAAACAAAAGAGAAGTTGAACACTTCATGCTAAATTCTAACTGATATTTTACTTTATTCATATGAAAAAAAATGATTTGAGAGCGCAATATATAAATTTGTTACATATTTTAAAAATATACATTTAATATTTATAAGTTATTTTTTTTAAGAATCATAATTTATATTTAATATAAATCATGTATTATTTTAATAATTAGCATTATTTGTTAAAATTATAAATAAATAGTTTATAAAAAGTTTTTTTTATATAAAAAAATATGTAGTTTAAAAATTTTATCATTAGATTTGCATAAACCTAATAAAAAGTAGCTCGTGAATAAAATTCTACTCTATTTAAATAAAAAATTATAATTATTAAATTCTGTAGAACTATGATTAAAAAAACTGATTGTGAACTAGTTATTGCTTATATTGAAGGGAAAGAAGAAGCTCTCGAAATATTACTTAATAGACATAAGTTAAAAGTATTTAACTATATTAATAGAAAAGTAAATAATCAGGAGTTAGCAGAGGATTTATTTCAAGATGTTTTTATAAAAGTTCTATTAACTTTAAAGGAAGGGAAGTATAATGAAGAGGGAAAGTTCTTACCATGGGTGTTAAGAATATCTCATAATTTGATTATTGATTATTTTAGAATGGTCAATAAAACGAAAGTTATTAATGAATCCTCCAATACCTACAATGAAGATTATAGTATATTTGATTTTGTCAAAATTGCTGAGTCATCTATAGAAGATTTAATCATTGATGAACAAATAAATAAAGATCTGAAAAAACTAATAGCAACTCTACCCAAAGATCAAAGAGAAGTTTTAGAATTAAGATTTTATAAGGAGTTAAGCTTTAAAGAAATTGCGGAGGAAACGAATGTAGGAATAAATACAGCCTTAGGAAGAATGAGATATGCTATTATAAATTTAAGAAAGTTAATAGAGAATAATAATATTGTTTTTTTATAAAAATTAACATAATAAACTTATCAGAGTGGCGTTATATTAAAAATTTTAATAAAAATAAAGCCATATTATATGCAAAATAAATCTACAGACTTTAATAATAAAAATGTAGGACCCTCTGAGTATACAGTTAATTTTGTATTAAATTTTTCTAAAAGTTTAAAAATTATAAAGGTAAAATCAATGAATAGAATACTTGTGTGCTGTAATTAAATATAAATATATTTTTTACCTTATATAGAGTTATCATTCTCTCCTTCTTTCTTTTTAAAAAACAATTTGAATAATACAGGTCCTGTAGTTACTAAAACCATTATTAAGACAATAATTTCAATATGTTTTTTTAAATCAAAATCAAGGTTATTTAAAAAGATTTTATACAAATAATGTCCGGAAAATATTAATAAAAAAGACCAAGCAATTGAGCCAATTATATTATATAAGAAATATTTTCCTTTATTCATTTGAACAATCCCGGCAATAATAGGAGCAAATGTTCTTAATATGGGTAAAAATCTGGCTAAAATAATGGCTCCTCCGCCATGTTTATCATAAAAATCTTTAGCTTGAAATAAATAACGTTTTTTAAAGATAATAGTATCTTTCCTGTTGTATAAATAAGGCCCACTTTTTTTTCCAAACCAATAACCTACTTCATTTCCAATTATTCCGACAATTGAAACTAAGGAAGAAAGTAAAAGAACATTCAAAAAATCCGACTTTATAAATACAATTTCCTGAATTAATTCCTTACTATAAATCCCGGAAAGGAATAACAAACTGTCTCCGGGAAGAAAAAAACCAGCAAATAAGCCTGTTTCTGCAAATATGATAAATAAAACTAAATAAATACCACCAAGTTTGATATAGAATTCCGGATTAACTAATTGACCCCAGCTAAAATCATGCATTTATACTCTTTTAAAAAGGTTTGTGCAAAGATATTAAAGATTTAATTAACTATCTAAACTTTTTTCCCATTTACTTACGGAAGTAGCAGCTAAAGCATTGCCTAGTACATTTGTTATACTCCTAACCATATCACAAAAATGATCAATTGGAAGTATCAAAGCAATTCCTTCAGGAGGAATACCAAACATGGAACAAACCGCTACAACTACTATAAGAGAAGCTCTAGGTATTCCAGCCATGCCTTTGCTGGTAAGCATTAAAACTAATAACATAGTCAATTGTGTTGGAATATCTAAATGAATCCCATAATATTGGGCAATAAAAATGCTGGCAAAGGTCATATACATCATACTTCCATCTAAGTTAAAAGAGTAACCTAAAGGGAGAATAAAAGAAACAATTTTCTCATTGCATCCAAAATTTTCTAATTCTTCTACCAATTTAGGAAATACAGCTTCACTGCTGGAGGTAGAAAAAGCAATTAACAAAGGCGATTTTATTTGTTTAAGTAATTTAAACAAACGTTTTCCTAATACAAAATAACCAACCAGTAAAAGAACAAACCAAAGGATTAATATTGCTATACCGAAAGCAAAAAGATAGCGTACATAAGTAATAAAAATAGAGAGCCCTTTTTCAGCAACAATACTGGCGATTGCCCCTAATACTCCTATAGGTGCCGTCCACATCACATAAGTTACAATTTTTAATATAACGTGAGAAACTGTATCTAGAAGTTTAGTAAGAGATTCCCCTTTTTTTCCATAAGCACTTAGAGCTATACCGAAAAAAATAGAAAAAATAACAATTTGTAAAATCTCATTATGAGCCATTGCCTCTATGGCACTTTTAGGAATCATATGATTGATGAAGGTTTCTAAGGTTAAGCTTTGGGAATTTGTGATTAGTTCATTAGCAGCTTCTTTATTGATTTGTCCCATATTTCCTATATCTTTTCCGGGAGCAAAATAGTTAACAAAAAATAATCCTATAAATAAAGATACTAAAGAAGCAGATATAAACCACAACATAGCTTTACCTCCAACTCTTCCTACCATTTTCAGATCTCCCATTTTAGCAATGCCTACGACTAAAGTAGAAAATACTAAAGGAGCTACTACCATTTGAATTAGTCGTATAAAAATAGAGCTTAAGATTTTTATATTTGAAGAAAATTTATTAATTGTTATTTCAGGGCAAGTTATATGGACAAAATATCCTAAAATTACTCCTAAAATTAGTGCGATAATAATTAATGTAAAAAGTAAATTATTAATTTTCTTCATATACAAATATTTTATTTTAAATATATCAAAAATACAAATATATTTTGGTTAAAAGATGTTTAATGTTATTTTAATGAAAAATTGCTATAATATTATCCGAAGAAATAATAAGCAATAAAAATGGCAGCTATAACTCCCATTAATTCTGTAAGCAAGCCGGCAGTAATAGAATATCTAATTCTTTTGATACCTATACTACCAAAGTATAAAGCGATAATATAAAAAGTTGTATCTGCGCTTCCTTGAAAAACACAAGATAACCTTCCTGCAAAAGAATCTGCTCCGTAAGTTTGCATCGTTTCAATCATTAATGCTCGACTTCCGCTTCCGCTTAAAGGCTTCATTAAGGCAGTAGGTAGTGCAGGAATAAAATCAGTATTAATTTGCGTTAACTTAAATATAGAAGAAATTCCTGTAAGAATATAATCCATAATCCCACTATTTCTTAATAAACTAATTGCGGCAAGCATAGCTACTAAATAGGGAATAATTTTTACAGCAACTCCAAAACCTTCCTTAGCACCGTCAATAAAACTGTCAAATACATTAATTTTTTTTATGAATGCTCCCGATATAAATACAGTTGGGATAAGTAATAATAAAACATTACTCATTACACGGGAAGTGGTTCCACGTTCAAAATTAATAAATTCTTGATTAGCCTTAGAGATAATACTAGGGGTTAAAGAAGATTCGTCTATCTTTAGTTCTTTTTGAAAAGAAATAGGATATAGTTTTATAAAATCATCAACCTTGATATTTTCTGGTTTTTTAGTCTTTGGAGTGATATGAGTGTTTATATAATCTTTAGCAAATTCAGTATGCGAATTTGCAGAATTTTTAATGTAAAAAGATAGTCCAAAAATAAATAGGATGGCTATGCCTAATCCTAGCAAAATACTGGGACTAAAAAGTTTTAATTTTTGACGAATCCCTACAATTATAATCCCAAATAATGTGGTGCAAAAAGTACCTACAATACAAGGTATAAAGATATCAGTAGGATCTTGTGCTCCATTTAAATATCGATAGAGCATAATGGATGCAGGGATAAGGGTAAGTCCGGAAGTATGAAGGACCAAAAACATAATCTGAGCGTCAGTAGCTGTATCTTTTTTTGTATTTAGAGATTGAAGACTATCCATAGCCTTCAGACCTAAAGGAGTAGCAGCATTATCCAAGCCTAATAAATTTGCACTAAAATTCATCATCATATTACCAATTGCCGGGTGGTCTTTGGGAACAGATGGAAATAATTTACTGAAAAAAGGTCCGACTATTCGGGATAAAAACCTTATAGCTCCTGCATTTTCACCTATTTTCATTATTCCTAACCAAAAAGTCATCATACCGGCTAAAGGTAAAGCAATTTCCATTACGGCTACTTTCGTAGTATCAAAAAGTCCGTCTACCATATGTTTAAATACAGTAGTATCTCCTAAAAATATAAGTTTTAATAGTCCTACCAAGAAAGATAGGATTATAAAGGCGATCCATATATAATTAAGAGTCATTTAAAAATTAACTAGGTTTATGAATTATGAAAAAGCACAAAACTAAAGATTATTTATTAGCTTTTTTATAGATCAATAAGTCTACGATTTCTGACAATGTGTTTTTTAAGTTTTTACGGTTTACAATAAGGTCAATAAACCCTTTTTCTAATAGAAACTCAGCAGATTGAAATCCTTCGGGGAGTTCTTTTCCTATAGTTTCTTTAATAACACGGGGTCCGGCAAAGCCTACTAATGCTCCCGGTTCTGCAATAATAATATCACCCGTAGAGCCAAAAGAAGCTGTTATTCCTCCAAAAGAAGGATCAGTTAATATAGAAATATAAGGTAATCCAGCTTCTCCTAACTGAGCTAGTTTTGACTCAATTTTGGCAAGTTGCATAAGTGATATTCCTGCTTCTTGCATTCTAGCACCTCCAGATTGACAAATAATTACATAAGGAAGCTTATATTTTAAACAATAATCTATTGCCCGTCGTATTTTTTCTCCTACCACAGATCCAATAGATCCTCCAATAAAACTAAAATCCATACAGGAAATATATATAGTTTTGCCATTTACTTTACCAACAGCATTTCTAATAGCATCAGTTAGCCCTGTTTTGGTTTTAGCTTCTTTTATTCTATTTTTATAAGGTTTAGTATCAGCAAAGTTTAAAGGATCTTTACTACTAACTTTTTCGTCTAGTTCAGTGAATTTACCGTTATCAAATAAAATTTCGTAATATTGTTTACTTCCAATTCTTACATGAAAACCATCTTCGGGACTAACATAATAATTAGCTTTTAATTGGTCTGTTTCTATAATTTTTCCTGTAGGAGTTTTATACCACAATCCTTTAGGAACATCCATTTTTTCACTATAGTCAGTATTAATATTTTTTTTACTTCTAGTAAACCATCCCATAAGTTGCTTTTTTATTTAGGCTGTAAATATAGAAAAAAAATAATTATTGAAGTTTCAATATTTTAGCGGGTGAATTTGAAATAAATAATAATTAAATAATTTTTTTATATGGATTTATATTATTTATTAAATTATTTAGTAATTAAGTATTCTATTATAGAAAATATTTTTTGTAATAATCCCATCAGATCTATTAATTAAAAGAATAATGGTTATGGCTCTAAAAGTTTTTTTATTATTTATAAAATTATGAATTTAAGCCATACCCAGCATTTTATCTTTATATTTAACAATTAGAAAAATCATCTCCATACCTACGGGATACTATTTCATCAGGACTTAACCCTAGCTCACCGGGTGCACTAGCATATCCCGTATAAGGTTTTCCATTTTTTTATTCCTTGGTAAGTAACATGAGTTCTTCCAGTTCCCGTTGATATATTTAATCCAAACCAGTTATCCAACTATTAACATCATGAACATAGGAATAAAACCTGTATCCTCCTCCTAAACCAATAGAATCTTGGCGTATATACATTTCACTATCTGGAGAATAATACCTAAATCTATTATTGTATAACCCGGTTATCTTATCTTCATATTGTCCCTGATAACGGAAAGGGATAGAAAAACGGTTGTTAAACTTATCTTCCTTTACTTTTCCGTAAATATCCAGCTCTACTTCCCAAATCAGTTCGCCTTGGTCATTGTATGCCTGATAAGGAGTACCCAAATAATCGGGAACTATGGAATATTTCTTTCCGTTCCTTAGTTTGGCAATTGGGGTAAACTATTTTAAATATAGCTTGATAATCAAGAATTCATATTCCTTACTCATTATAATTCAACCAATAATAATTCATCATGGTCATTCTCGCATAACAGTTTGTTCATTTCTAAATTAATGATGTTATATTCAAAATAATTACATTCCCCAACAATATTTATAAAATCTTCAATTGTGGATAATAATAGAAAGTTAGTATCATCTTCTATTACAATCCATACACTTTCATTTGGTTTAAAAAAATTAATGATTTGCTTATATAGGTATTTAGTATCATAAGTAAATGATTGAGGTTTTTTTATAAACTTCAACCACCATACTCTAGGGTTTCCAATTACAAATTTAGTTTGAATTTTTGTAATTATATTTTTACTTAATTTAGTATCTTCAAATAAGACTACTTTATTATCAAAAGATAATTGTTTTATGGCTTGTATTATTTCATTTTTCATATTTTTAATGGTTATGTTTTATAACACCTTTTCCTTTATTAGGTGATCTATGAGGGTGAGTTTCTCCCTCATAAGTCAAATTATAACGTTCTGCTCCACCAGCTCCCCTTTTATCTCCTTGTTGTACTCCAATGTGAGGT
The DNA here is from genome assembly GCF_002964965.1 of Apibacter adventoris. Taxonomy (NCBI): domain Bacteria; kingdom Pseudomonadati; phylum Bacteroidota; class Flavobacteriia; order Flavobacteriales; family Weeksellaceae; genus Apibacter; species Apibacter adventoris. The sequence goes on along the minus strand of NZ_PSZN01000018.1, from coordinate 17,535 downwards.
TTATCATGTCCATGAGAAATATCCATATCAGCATGAGCTGAATCATATGCTACTTTAGAACCATTAGAACCTTTAAACTCTACTTCTGTTCCAGTAATTGGATAATACTTTGTAGGAGAAAATGTTACAGTTACATCTCCTCCGGAAGCAAGATCAAAAGCAGCTTCTCTTGCTTCATCAAAATTTGGAAAATGAAATACTTTATTAAGCCCTAATGGATCAATAAATAAATTAATATTATTTACGTAACTTAGCTTATTACCTCCTAATAACCTTATCGGATCCTGACTAATATACATTCCACTATCAGGTGAATAATACCTAAAACGGTTATAATACAGCCCGGTTTCCTCATCTTCATGTTACCCCTTTGTGGTGTAATTAACTATCTAAATTGATTTAATTTCTAGAATAATTTTTAAAAATGATTATATATACAAAAATCTCTATAATAATATTTTATTCATTACTAAAGGGATAGTAAGTTCTCATATCAATGCTTGATTCTATTTTATAAAAATAAACTCTTATTCTAACTACAACTAAGTTTTCATTTATCAATAATTCGTAGCGTAAATCTTCATATTGAAATATTATTCTATTTACTTGATTTATATTATATAAAGAATAATAAATTCTAAGATAGCTACATTCGGTTAAACAATTACTTATATTTTCAATATTTAAAGAATCAAATTTATATGGGATTCTTTTGATAAGATAATTAATATTTTTAGGATAATTATAAGTATCAAGGTCTATATATTCTATTTGAGGTTGCACTTTAATGGTTTCTGCTATAAAACCAATCATAATACCTTTTTTTTCAATTTCAAAAGGAAATTCATCTATCTCATCATAATCATAATCAGACAAAAGGTCTGTAATTTTGAATTTAAATATATTCTCAAAAATTTTCTTTAAATTTTCATTTCTTATATCTTCACAAAATAAATGTGAAGTTATTTTATTATTTTCCATAGTTTTATAACAAATTATTCTTTCTTAATGTATCATAAAAGTCTCCATCACTTTCCATGTTTTCTATAACCTTTTTAGTCAGTTCTTCTGACGTCAAATTAAAAGATTCTTGTCCAAATACTGGATGAATAGAAAAAAGTATTTCTTGATGATTCTCTTTAATCCATTTGAGTAATTCAATAGTACTAACTTTACTTAATCTAATTGTTTTTTGAGAAGAATTTAAATATGCATCCATATAATATTCATCTTGCCATAACAGTAACGAACTGCTATTATCATTTCCAACAATTACTTGAAAAGTATCCTCTGAAGTAATTGTATTAAGAAAATTTTTTTCTCTTTGTAAATAATTTGAGTTTTGAATATTTTGTTTTTTCATTAAAAATATTGTTTAATGTTTCTTTTTCATATGTTCACCTTTTTTAGAGACACCTTCATTATTTTTAGCACCATAGTCATCATACTTATGTTGTAATTGATGATTAGAGACCAAGTTTAATTCTGAAAACCTGTAATCATATCCTTTTGCATTTTCATACCCTCTAAAGTGAGCTCGATCATATCCTGGAGGTAGGGTCATTTTACTAAATGGCACACCCTTATTATATTGCTGTTGAAACCATCCCCTTATGTGTCTTGGTAGCTTTTTATCAGTCATTAAATTCTTATGAAGAGCTGCTTTCCCTGCATTTGACCTTGCTAACCCAAATGGATCTACCCAATAATTGGAATCTGTTACATATGAATAAAAATTCAGTCCTCCTCCTAACCCATAAGGATCCTGGCTTATATACGTTCCAGAATTATTATCATAATACCTAAATCTATTATAGTATAATCCTGTTTCTTCATCTTCGTACTGTCCTTGGAAACGGAAAGGTATGGAAAAACGGTTGTTAAACTTAACCTCTTATTTCCAGCGCGACAGTCTGGCTCATTCACTAAAAACGTTCTCAACGTTTTTTAACGCTCTGTTTTCATAAATATCTAATTCTACCTGTCAGGAAAATCAAGCAACTGTTATATCTTCAATATTAAACTCATAGTCCATTTGACAAGAAATTTTCATTTCTGTAAAAATTTTATTTGATTCAAAAAAAATAATCATATCTTCATTATAAAAATTTATCCTCTTAATTTTAAGATCATTCTTTAATTTATATATATCTTGCTTAGAATATTCATAATCAATACCTTCATAAGCAGCATCCGTAATTTCTTCTGAGACAAAAGTAGTTATCTTACTTATTTTATTCTTATCTAATTGAATGATAAAATCTTTACTCTTGTTAATCAATTCTTTGAAATCTGAGATATCAGCTGCTTTTTTTTCTATATTGAATGAGAACTCAACAGAGTCGTATAGATTAGGAATAGCCATAACTCCTATCAATTGATTATTTTTTATTTGAAAATTATTTATAAAATCCATATGATTCATAATTGAGTCTTAATGTTTATGATCTAAGTTGACAGAATTTCTTCTTCTTGCTTGTGTATCATATTCATAAGCAGAAACTTTACCTGTTGTTATATCTGTTTCAATTTGTAATACTTTATTATTGCCCGATTTTTCCCATATATAATGCATTTTAGTATCATAAGCGAAATATTCTGCTGTAACACCTTTATCAGCGACAAAATCTCTTATAGCAGGCTGACCTCCAGGTTTACAAGGATTAAGCTGTCCAACCATTTTTAAATGATCTCCAGGATTTACTAAATCATTAATATCATTTAAAAATTTTCTTTCAGTATGAGTAAGTAATGCTTGTTGTTGATTAGGCTTCATACCCATAAACATACCACCACTAGTATATGTTTCTGAAAATATTGTTTGTCCATTTCTAGTAACTGAGGTTTCTAAACCATGAACTAAACCATATACATCAATCTCAATATTAGTATTAGGAACATATGCATATAGACATTGATTATTTCCAGCTAACTTTATCGGATCCTGACTAATATATGTTTCGGAATTACAATCATAATACCTAAACCGATTATAATATAACCCTGTCCTGATTGTTATTAGAATGAAAAACTAAGAAAAAATGTACATTTTCTTTCTTAGTTGATTATATTTTTTTAATTTAAATAATTTATCATTATTACCTAATGAATTTAATACTGTTAATATTATTACTTGTCATAACATTTTTAAATTCATCAGAAACAATAATTTTATTATCATATATACTTCGAATAATGTTATATACTAATCCATATTCTTCTAATGGAGAAGTATCTAAAATAATTTTAGTGAATTTATAAGAGTGGTCTACTGGATGAATTGTAAATTCTGACCGTTCTAAATCATAACATTTTAATTTATTAAATATATTTATAGCAAAATATTTTTCCAAAGATGTGTTTTTATATGTAATAATTGTTGAAAAAATCTGTACTTCATTTGAAAAATAAGATTCTATTAATTCTTTTAACTTTTCACTAATTAAAAAACCTCCTCCTACTGTTTCTAAAACGTCATATTTTATTATATCATCTTTTGATAAATCACTATTTTCAGAATCTTCATAAATTAATGGAGTATCTATTTTTTCATTTATAAACTTACCTATCGCTAAATAGGAACCATTAATTGTGTTTTTTAAACTAAATTTTAGTGGTAAATTAGGTTTACTTGTTATTTTAAGAAAATAATTCATATAATTTTTACTTATTATGGTTTAATGATGTTTATTTAATTGCACATTAGCATCTTTAGAAAGATACTTTTCCCTCATTTCATCTGTATATGCATCTACATGCATTTTCTTTATTTCTGGATCAGCATCTAAAGCATGTATTCGATCCAATTCCTCTAATGCTTCTTCTCTATGCCATTTTCTATGACTTCCATTATGTACTGTCCTTGTAGGATCTAGACTACTACTTTCAGGGAGATAGACTAAATTTCTACTATTGTTTATATCATATCCCAGCTCTTGTAGTAAAGGATGATCTCTCAAAGAATCTGCGATAATATGATGCTTTTGATATCCTGATATAGAAATCATTTCTGCAAAATCACCTGAAACTGGACCTCTAGCTAATCCTAAAGGGTCAATCCAATCATTTACATTATGTACATAGGAATATAAATAATTTCCACCCTTTAACCTTATCGGATCCTGGCTTATATATGTTCCACTGTCTGGAGAATAATACCTAAAACGGTTATAATACAACCTGGTTTCCTCATCTTCGTACTGTCCCTGATATCGGAAAGGTATGGAAAAACGGTTGTTAAACTTATCTTCCTTTACTTTTCCGTAAAAATCCAACTCAACCTGCCAGATTAACTCGCCTGTTTCGTTATATACCTGATAAGGCGTACCCAAATAATCGGAAACTATGGAATATTTCTTACCATTCCTTAGTTTTGCACTCGGGGTAAAGCTGCCTTCTTCATATACCCAGGAGGTATTATGAAAATCACAAGATTAACAAATAATCACTTAATCTGATACATTATCGTCTTCAAACAATTTATGAAAATTAATTTCAGAAGGATCAAGATAATCAATATCTTTTTCTTTTCCTTTAAATTTGAATAAAAAACCATAATTTTCTCTATTATTTTTTGATAATAGTTTTTTCTTTAATCCAGAAATACTAAGGCAATATTGACCACTAAATGGGAATGTAAATTTTATAGCTTTGTATTCAATGTGGGGATTATCATTAATATCGTAATAAACATTATCAATAGATTCTTCACCTGCTAGTTTCTTAATATTCCAGTTTTCTAGCTCTTCAAAACTAAGTAACCAAAGAGAGTTTGAATTATCAATAGTTAAATTAAAGAATTCCCAATCACATATTATTTTCCATTTTGATAAATCTAAATTATTATTTTCAGTTGTTTCAAAGAAAAGAGAATAACGATCATATATAAGGTGATGAATTGGAACAATCGCTCCATCAGAAATAAAATCATAAAATATTTCATTGTTGCTATCAAAATAAGATAACATCTTTTTAGTTCTAATTTTATTTTTCTTCCTACATTGTTCAAATATAGTTGGAGAAATTAGCGCAATTCCATATCCAGCGGAACTAATTTTTTTATTTTCTATCATATTGTTATTATCAATGTTTATGGTTTATATGTTGTCTTACTTTATCCATTGCCTCTCCAGGGGTCAAGTCGTCATATCTTTTTCCATCTATCATTAAATATCCCTTTGTTTCAAAATTTTTATATGCTCTATCCATTCCATCTAAGGCATCTTCTAATGATCCCTCAAACTTACTTCCATGATAAGGTATACCTTCATCTATTAAGTTTTAGTGCATTTGTTTATGTAAATCTGCTGTACCTATTGGATCATTCGGATACCATTTTATATTCTCAATTGTATCTCTCATATCTAATTTATTACCAATAGAATGTGGAAATAAATGATGCCCAAGTCCTGTCGGTTTTAAATCACTATACAAACCGAATAAATCATAATTTTTGTTTACATCATGAACATAAGAGTAAAGTTTATAGCCCCTTCAAGTCTTATTGGATCTTGACAGAGGTAATTCCCTGAATTACAATCATAATATCTATTTTATATTATATAATATAATATAAAACTTTTATGGGCTAATTCACAAGAGTTTACTTATATAATAACTCTTACATCAATTTTCTCTTTTAATCTATCGACAAAAGTATAATCAGATATCTTTTTACACTTCTCAATAAGTAAGTCTTTTAATTTATGTAATTTATGTATTGCTTCAATATTTTCTAAAGCATTGTTTCTAACTAAAGATAGACCTATCAAAGGAAGTTGTTCAATTCCTTCTAATGTTTCTATTTTTGAGCTATAAATATGAAGCCTCTGTAACTTTTTTAATTCTGATAATTCATTAAGATTTAGACCTGAAAATTTTGAAAGTACCAAACTTTGTAAAGAAATTGCTCTATTTACATTTATTAAACCCTTCCAATATTCACCTCCTAAATGTTCAAGTTCAGGAAACTTTGAAATATCTATTTTAAATTTCTGTTTATCTAAATAAATTTTTTTTAAGTTTTTAAGGGAATAAAATCCGTCAGTATTTATAACATTTTCTAATGTCTCTAAGGAGATAATTTCTAGGCTATTCGATATTTTTTGTAATTCTGAAAAATCAACTTTTGCATCAGTTTGCTCCAGGAAACCTCGTAACTGAATTTGAGATATTTGTAACTGCTGAGCATATGCTATACCTTCACTTAGCTGATTTGCGTAAATAATAATGTATTCGCCATCTAAATTTTTTCGTATTTTTTTATCTAATGACATTTTATTCCTTTTCCTTTTTGATTATTAAATTTCGTTTCAAAATCATCTGCTTTTTTCATAATATCATCATATAAAGCTTTGTTATTAACTCTAGCATCATCAAGTAGTTTTTTTCCAGGAGAATTAATAGCATTGTCATAATCTAAAGATGATACCGCATTATTTCTCCTCATCAGTTCGGCTTCTACCATTAAACCTGTTTTGTTGTCTCCAAAGTCCATATGTATTCCTTGAGTTACATTAGCTTTACCTCCAACTCTTTGTTTCATTGAAGCATACATTCTATCTTCAGGACCTTTACCTATATACCATCTTTTACCATCAGTAAACATATATGTACCAGTTAGACCAAACGGGTCGACCTGTGTATTGGAATCGTGAACGTAGGCATATAAATTCAGGTTTCCGGCTAGTCCTATTGGATCCTGACTAATATACATTCCACTATCAGGTGAATAATACCTAAAACGGTTATAATACAGCCTGGTTTCTTCATCTTCATACTGTCCCTGATATCGGAAAGGTATGGAAAAACGGTTGTTAAACTTATCTTCCTTTTTCCACGCGCGGCAGTCTGGATCGTCCGCTAAAAACGTTCTCAACGTTTTTTAAACGCTCCGCCCTCGTAAATATCCAGCTCAATCTGCCAAATCAGTTCGCCTTGGTCATTGTATTCCTGATAAGGTGTTTTCAGATAATTTGATAAAATATCTTTTAGCTCTTTTAAATTTTTTGCTCCTTAATTTTCTCAAACCTTTCTTTCTGTAATGGAATAAATGTAACAGCGTCAAAATCTTGAAAGCGGTCTTTGTATTTTAAGATAATCTCTTCAAAATAATTAAAAATTTCTTCACAAAGCATTTTTCTTGTTTCATCTTCCGATAATGTTTCGTACTTATCTAAGGCTATGATTTGATCTATTACAAGTTTTTCATCCTTTTTTATATATCTGGCAAATGATTTTAAATTTCCTGCTTCAATATTTTGTAAAAGATAAAATCTAAGAATAGTACCAAGTGCTATATGGCTATATTTTTGATCAAGATTTGTTAGTTTACTAGAAATCGATTCTTGCCAAGTATAGTCGTTTAAAGCATCGATAATATAATCGAGAACTTTATTATTTATATCTGCTTTTTCTATAGATTTTCCTCCATACGAGTCATAAGTAATTTTAAAAAAAATTCCCATACTATATTTATCCTTAAATGTTAATGATGTGTTTTATTTCCAGGTGGTAAACTACCATATTGTTTTTCATAATTTTGTATTTTTTGAGTTTCAATTAATCGGTCTGTTTGCTTGGAGTTACCAACAGTTGTTTGATCAACGCGCCTTCTTAAACCAGCAGGAGTGACATTTCCGTTCGCATCTAATATAGGCTTCCCATTCGCATCAATAGCGACAGAAGTAGCACTAGACCGATTAATTCTTGCTTCATCTAGTCTTGTTTGAGAATATCTTCTAGTAGAATTTTGAGATTCACCAATTTTATAAATATCTCCTTTCTTTAATCTAGTATAAGAGGTTGGGTTTAAACTTCCTTTTTCGTAAACAGGATACCAACCATCAGTCACAGCAACAAGCTCATAAACTTCTAATCCAAAAATATCCACCCAACCATTAATGTCTTTCACATAGCCGTATAAATTTGGATTATTTCCGGCAAGCCCAATCGGGTCTTGGCTTATATAACTACCAGCATTACAATCGTAATACCTAAATCGATTATACGCTAGCTCAATTTCCTTATCGTAATACTGCCCTGCGCGGTTTAGTATCAAATACTATGTAGGGCTTTTTTTATTCTTGCATTGTATTCATCCAAATCAAATTCAACTTTTATTTTTTTTAATTTATTACTCAGAATAATCCCAGCGTCAAAAAAATATCCTTCTAATTCAGTGACAAATATTTTCTTATTTTCAGTTTGATCATCTGTCCACTTGATATCATCAAATATAATATTGACTACAAAATTCTCTTTTTTAGGGCTATATCTAGGCATATATATGCCTGATGTTTCTTCATATTTTGTTAAATCACCATTAAACGCTAAATAAAAACTAATTTTATTGACTTTTTCGACATGGAAGTCTCCAAATACTTCTTTGATCTTTTTTCTAATATTTCTTACTAAATGAATTAGTATACTATCAGCTAAATTTTCTCCACCGAACGCTGAATTTAAAACTATTTCCATTTTTATTACCTTTTTAATGTTTATGTTTAGCTTTCATTTTATTATTCACACTATCCGCATCTGAACTGAGTTGTTCCCCTTGTTTAGAACCGGCCCATTTTTCCTTATTTAACGGACCTGGTGCTTTTTCGCTCAATTCCCTTTCTAATTTTAACATATCAGCTCGTGTACCTCGGGTCATTTCAATTATATCCCAATCTTCAGGAATAGTATTACCATATCTAGCTCGTGGATTATTGACTTTATCTGTAATACCCCATTTCTTAAAATTCCCATCGGCATCATACAACGCATACAAGACAGCTGGTTTTGTCGATAATGCAGAATTTCCATGTAAACTTGGTTTGGGCTTAGGTTTAGGTCCTGGCTTCTTTTTAAATTGACCATTCTTCTTATTTCCATAAGGATTATATAATCCTAAAGGGTCAATACCATCATTTGTATCTACTACATAAGAATATAAATTAAATAAATCTCCATCTAAACCAATAGGATCCTGACTAATATACGTTCCGGAATTACTATCATAATACCTAAATCTATTGTAATACAATCCAGTTTCTTCATCTTCATACTGTCCCTGATATCGGAAAGGTATGGAAAAACAATTGTTAAACGTATCCTCTTTTACCTTACCGTAAATATCCAGCTCTACCTGCCAGATTAATTTGCCTTGATTGTTGTAAACTTAATATAGCATAATCAAATAATAGGAAAACTTATCTCTTCCAATTTTACAGCTTGTTAGTAAAAAATAAAGGATTCTTAAATATTATAATTTGAAATATTACAACAGTTACTATTTATAATGATTCTATCACCTATTTTTTTTGCCAATCACTATATTTTTTTTAACTACAATATATTCATATTTTGAAGGTAAAACTCCTATACATTCTGTTAATACAACAAATTTATTTTTATTAAATACACTAGTTTCCTTAATTTATTACCCTAATTCATTTATTTTATTTTCTATAAATTCTAGAAAATTATTTGCATATAATTCATCAGATTGACTTAGATAATCTCTGAAATAAACTTTGTATTCATTGTTTTCTATATTATTTTCAACTATAAAATAATAAATCTCATTATCATTTTCTAAAATTGACAATTCGTTTGATTTTAATATATTATTATGTATATTTATAAAATAAGAATATAAAATATCATTATCTGCATCTTCTCTAAATTCAGGGGGAGCTATAATTTTGATACTATCATAACCTATTTCGAGGAATTCATATTTTTTTAAAAACCATTTATAAGAATATGGTAATTGAAATTTAAGCTCTTTTTCTTCTGCATCAATCCAACTTTCAAGAATGACATCCTTTTTCCCAATTTGGATTTTTGATATATTTTCTTCTATAAAAAATTCAAAATCTTTATACATAATATTAAAATTCTTTTTTAATGATGATTATTTCTAATTTGATTTGCTCTTTCCCTCCAGTAATCCCCTCTATATTCATCAAACTCTGATGCTAAATCAGATAGTGTTCCATCATTATTCTTCCTAAAAGATGGATACCTTGGGACAGTTTGCCTAGGAATATTTGGATTTTTAGGGGGTGCTGGCATATGTAATTGACTACTATATTGCTGATGCATACTTGTTGTTATTTCTGCTAAACTTCCTCTTTGTCCATTAAATCCATTCACTTCTGTTTGAGTAAGGTGATGTAATTGAACAGATTTACCATCAATTCCAATAGGAGCTAATCCATCAGACATTCTTTCTAAATTCGTTCCTCTTTTCCATTGTCCTGTAACAGGGTCTTTCCAGCTTGAAGATGTATTTATATCAAATAAATCGTCATTTTGATAAACAGTTCTTCCAAGTACTTCATTTTTTGACCAAGTAAGTCCAAATATATCAACTTTATTAGTGACACTTGTTACATAGCTATAAAACTTAAGTCCCCCTAATAGCTTTATAGGGTCTTGCGATATATAATTTCCTGCATTACAATCATAATACCTAAACCGGTTATAATACAACCCTGTTTCCTCATCTTCATATTGCCCCTGGTAACGGAAAGGGATAGAAAAACGGTTGTTGAACTTATCCTCTTTTACCTTTCCGTAAATATCCAGCTCTACTTCCCAAATCAGTTCGCCTTGGTCATTGTAAGCCTGATAAGGCGTTCCCAAATAATCCGAAACTATGGAATATTTCTTCCCGTTCCTTAGTTTGGCACTCGGGGTAAAGCTGCCTTCTTCATATACCCAGGTGGTTACATCTTCCATAGGCTCTTCCCGGCTGTATTGCAATTGTCCTTTAGGAGTAACTTCCAACTGAGGGCGGTCTTTCAGCGGATAATTCCACTCATGTAACAGAACATTTCCCTCCCAAATATAGCGGAAAATCGTTGTATTGCCAACTATTTTTGCGGTTCTTCTTCCCAGGGCATCATATTCAAAACGGATCCATTCTCCTTTGGGGTTGCGTACAGCCTGTAACATGCCGTTTCCTTGCCATTGGTATTCCCAGTCGCCGGGTAACCATTCTATTTCATTATCCGGTGTAAAAGTTTGTTCTTTTTTTAGGCGGTCGTATTCCGCCAGCTCTGCTTGGGAATAACGGCGTATTTCTGCCTTGCGGTCAAATTCATTATCGTATGAGGGTGTATCATCATCCGATTCGTTAATCCAGAAACCGTGTGAAGTTTTTTCTTTTTTCGGCTTATCTTCTATCCAGAACCTTCCTTTTGTTGAAGAATAAGAAGTTGCCTGTTTCTGCGAAGTATCAATACTTTTTAGTTTATTTACTTTCCTTTTACTTTTTAACCGTAGGTTTCCTTCTTTATCGTAGGCATAGTGCCAGTTTTCATCTTGCAGCAGTTTTCCTCCGGCGGCATATTTACGGTCGGTACGTTCCGGAGTCTTAAAGAGATTACCGATAGCATCCGGCATTTTATATATTTTAGTGATTCCGCTATAATCCGCAGCTAGTAGATTACCGGCAGAGTCATAACTAAAATCTGTATGTTGCCCGCTTTGTTCATTGATGATTCTCATGAGTCGGTCCCCGGCTCCCCATATATAGCGTTTTTTACTTCCTTCCGGGTTTTTACCTTGTATCTGGTGAAGGGTCACACGCCCTTTGGAATCCCTTTCGATTTGCGATACTACTCCTCCGGTCATAGTACGTTCTGTTTCCAGCCCCAGGCTGTCCCGCTCAATAGTGGTCTGCCAGCCTTCTGCGGTATTTATCTCTTCAAGGATTCCTAACGAATTGAAACGGTTTTGTATATCGGCACCTAAACTGCTGGTAAGTTGTGTACGGTTACCATCAGCATCATATTTACTCTGTACTTCGTACCCATTTTGTATTTCTTTTATAATTCGTCCTGAAGAATCCCGTTGAAATTTAACCGTGCTGTTTTCATTGGCAGCTTCTATCAATAATCCATCGGGATTATAGGTAAAACATTCACGATTACCATCAGAATGTTCCGCAACAATAATATTGCCTACCCCATCATATTGGTACTGTGTATTGCGGTCCTCGGGCCTTAGTACCCGGGTTACCCATCCGTCGGCATTTCGCAGATATTGCCGTTGCAAACCGTCGAATCCCCATTCACCTACTATTTGCCCCAATGGATTACGAGTAAAACGGTAGGCTTCTCCTATTTCATTACGGATACTTTTAAGTTGTTCTTCCGTATCATAACCGAATACTATTTTTTTTCCGTTCTGGGTACGGCTTTTTAATAAGCCTAATCCCCAGTATTCAAATTCTACCTCTTGGTTGTTATCTTTGGCTTTTATAATATCTCCGGCTGCATTATAAGAAAAATAGTGATGGTTTCCGTCTGCTTCTATTAATTCTGCAAGGTTTCCTGCCGTATCGTATTTATATATAACACGACTCTGATTGGGTAAAATTTCCTTTAACAGATTTCCCATAAAATCATAGACCCATTGCATTTGGTTTCCATTAGGAAAAACTGCACGGGTAAGATTGTGTTGGGAATCCCATTCCAATTGGGTGCAACGTCCTTTACTATCCACAATACCTGTTAAGTTTCCCTTTTCATCATATTCATAAGCTACATAAGAACCATCAGGGAAATAACGATTGCTCAGTTGTCCCTTTTCGTTGTATTCCCATTCCAGTGAAACACCATTAGGGCTATCGTATTTTATAAGCCTGTTTTCTCTGTCATAATGAAAACGGGTAGCATTTTCATTTTCATCAATCAGGTTTACTAAATTAGCATTCAGGTCATATTCAAATTTCCGTACTCTTCCTTCCGGACTTATCAATACTTCAAGCTCTCCGAATTCATTATAAATTTGTCGGGTAACTCCCTGTTTTGCATCTATAATTGTATGGATTAACCTATCGGGATGATAATAATATTCTGTGGTATGTCCCAATGAATTGGTAGAGATGGTTTTTCCGGGTTCGTACCGGGTCCAGTATTCCAAAATACCTTCATCACCCCAGGTATGTACACATCGGGCATCATTTCCTTTCCCTTCATATTCCCAGTAGAAATTCATACCACTCTGGTTTGTCAGGCGTTTTAATAAATGCCCATCATAATAGAATCTTTTCCTGGCTTTGCCGTTTTCATTGACAATTTCGGTTATATTGCCCGATTCATCATGTATATAAGAAACCAGATTATAAAGGCCTTCCGGCTTTTCTATTCCAACATTTTGAATATATCCTTGTTCGTTTTGCCCGATTATAATTTTTCTTTTACAGGAGTCAATAATGTAATTAAGTCCCCTGTGGTTATAAAAAAATTCTACCTGATGCCCATACTCATCTTTTATCATTTTGAGAGGATGAATCCCCTTAAATTCCTGAGAAATAAAACAATAAACAAACCCGTCTTCTCCTTTAAATCCATATCCGTTTTCATCACGAAACCACCAAAGCTTTTCACTTTTAAGGTAAAAACGATCTCCTTTTACAAGGGTTGGAACAATAACTTCCCGTCCGTCTCTCAGTTTTAATGAAATAAAATCATCTTCTAGCAAATAGTATCCAATATCATAGCTAAAATGCCAATTATAGCCTAAAGGAGTGCGTTCCTCTACATCGCTATAATAGGTACGTGTCCAGTCTATAGGAATGGGACCGGGCAGATAAAAATCCTGGTTTTCCGCAATTACCCTTCCGGTTACGGCATCTACGGGTTCACCAAATGTTTTACATTTAACGTTTTGTAAGACTTTTTTCCATTTGGAATTTGGAGGAAGGTCATCTATAAATTTCTGAAATTTGTCTCCTATTTTTTTCCAGCACTTACCTAATCCTTTTAATCCCAATTTAATCATTAAAGCAAATAAATCTATGGTAGGAGGACCTCCTGCCAATACTTTATTTCCTCCGGGAATAATGGTGGTAAGCATAGCAGTAGGAGCCATCAAAGATTTCATGGCTTTTGTTTTCCCTTTTCTAAAAGGAGCGGGAACTCCTACAATATTGCAAGAAAGTGCAGGATGCATTTTGGTTGAAAACGGAGTGCCATCTGCCATTACTTTGCTGCTTCCCATAAACATTTCAGAAGAAGCAGAAGGGGTAACAGTGGGTAGAGCATGAAAAAATATTCCGGGCAGATGTTGTATGGTCGTCCCTGCATTACTAATCCATTGATTGTGTACCTTAACTGAGGGCTTCATCATATCCACTATCAGGCGGGCTACAGAACCAACAGTTACTGGAGCAGGAGCAGGTTCTTCCCCTTCGGCAACGGGAGGTGGTTCCGGCGCCGGAGGAACAAAAGAATTAACAGCTGCAAATATAGCATTCATAATATCAAATACAATACCTATATGAGGAACGGGCATAAGTGGAGAGGGTGGCCAAACGGTTGAATGGGCATCTACACCAACACTTACATCATAAAACTTCCCCACGGGCATTCCCGGTATAGAGGGAAGTATAGAAGAAAGTTTTGCTTGCATGGTATCAAACTTCTCTTTTCCTTTGGCAAATAACTCTCCGAATTTTTCTAAGGGCGTTTGTTGTAATTCTTCTCCTCTGGAAGCGATTTTACTATATGGCATTTTGTTGTTTTTAGGTTATTAAACAAGTTGAGGTTCTAAATAATTGGAATTAAAATTATTATAACTAGCAACCAATTTTTTCCAATCTTTTCCTATCCATTCTTGTAAATAATCAATAAGAATGTTCTGTTCTTTCTCTGTTTTATCTTTCAGGGCTATTTGATGGGCTAGTCCGGCAGAAATTAAAAAGGTAGATTGCCTTTTTAAATCTGCTGATAAATGAGAACCTGCCTGTAAAGACAGCAAAATGTCTTCCCAGGCTTCTTCTTTGATATTTAACTTATATTCAATTGTAGCAGCGAGCCGGTAACTTTCCATAATTGTATACAGATCACTATGGATTAAAGCCGTTTCTGCCATATTTTTATATAAGGCAATACTTTCTTTTTCCTGTCCTGTTTGTATTAAAAGAGCTGCTTTAAGCATGACTGCCGATTTCCAATTAGGATATAATTCTATATCATTTTTTGATTTCTCTGTAAGTTCAATAGCCTTATCTATATAATAAAATCCCTTTTTCTTATCTCCGGTTGTATAGAATACATTAGCTGAAACCAGATAGGCGGTAGAAATTATCTCGATTCCTTTTACAATTTGTGCGATGGAAATTAATTTTTCCGTTTCCTGGGATAAACGGGCTTTATTTTTTACCATGGTTTCCATAACCTTACGGAGTTGTTTATTGAATTGTATGGTAGGGTCGGTGGGTTTATAATTTCCCCCTTCTTTATCCATTTCATTCTTTATAGCTTCCGCCATTTTTAATTTAGGAAACAACTCTAAAGCTTTTAATCCTGATAATTTCCGTTTAGAAGAAATATCCATGGAAACCAGACGTATTCCCGCAGGAATACCTTTTTTTATTTTTTCCTGAAACCATCTTTTTAAAGAGTTATTGCTTACATCTAAAGGAAAATATAATATAAAATAATCGGTTAGTCCCAATAAATTTTTAAATTGATTAAATTCTTTCCATAACATTTCTGCCGTAGGAATTTCCGGAATTTGAGGTAAATAAGGCTCTTTTAAAAAACCATCATTTACAAGTCCCAGAATCATATCATATTCCGGATTTGCAGGTTTTTCAAACCAAGAAATATATTCTTCCCACAATTGTCTTTCAAATTCAGAAAAATCTCCATGACATCTGGTATTGAAACGGAAAAATATATCTTTAAATACTCCAATAGGAGATTGTTCAATATCCATAAAGTGGTCTACAATATCTATATCTGGATGATCGACTACCCAAAGGGCTAACTTCCAGTCTTTTGTTTCAATCTTTTCCCACTCATTTCTGAGTTTATAAAATTCCTGTGCTATTGTTGCTTTTCCCATAGTTTTAGGAATTTATTTTTACTATTCCCCCTGATGTCATAATTGTATCTCCTCCTGAGGAGGATTCAATTTTATTTCCATCAAAACTAAGTTTTGTATTTCCTGTGATTGAAGTATTTTTCCCTACAAGTTCTACTGTATTTTTCGTCTGTACAGATATTTTGTTTAATCCACTTATAGTAATTTCTCCATTTTCACCATCTACAAAAATCGCATTATTACCTACTTGTAAGAGAATTGATTTTTTTGCGTTGAGTACAATATTTCCTTCAGAATCGGAATGAATTATTGCAGGAGCAGCATCACCTTCCTTTTCACCACTTCCTACAGCTATGGTATTGGTTAATTCTGAACTTATCGCTGAATTCCCTTTGCCATCAAAATACATGGCGGAAGGTCCCTGATCCGAGAGTGTCATATCCCCCTTCTGATCGTTAAAGGTAAGGTTAGAACCTGCTGCGGTCTGTAAGCCCTTCATATAGTTTCCCTTACCTCCATGACCTGATTTTCCTTTTCCGTTGAACATCGCTCCCAAAGAAACAGGCTTCTCTGCATTCCCATTCTCAAAACTCACAATCACTTCTTCTCCTATTTCCGGTACTACATGCATCCCTTTGCCGGCTCCTGCATAGGGCGTGATGGAGCGTATCCATGGGGTCATTCCGTTAAAGGGCTTCTGCCATAGAAACTGCACTCGTATTCTTGACATCCCTTCCGGATCGTTGTTATCCATAACCGTAGCCGACTGTTCTTCACATTGGGGGATGGCGTCTTCTTCCATATAAGGAGGGGTCTCTATCTCTTTGGGTACCCCTACTATAAAGTTATGATAGCCTTCCATGCCTTCGTAGTTATGGGTAATCTCTATAATGCGGTAGCTCTCTAAGGGAACTTCTCCGTTCTTGAAGATCTCATGTCCCGGCATCCAAGCTTTGAGCTTCACAATATCGCCTAAACGTATGTTTGGATTATGGGTCTTGGCTTCTAAATAAAATACGTTTTGACGGCTTTGTTTCTGTCTTTTTACTGCAGAGGTAAGCTCCATCCTGCCACTTTCCATCAAACTTTGGTTGTATAAGGAAAGGGGTACTTTGTTGTAGGTCTTGGCTGAGGCTTCTTCTGCATATTGCTGAAAGGGGTTCTTGGTGCCTTGTACGCTTACACTTTCGGATTCTACGGTGTAGTTCTCTGCCTGCTTGGCATCGTAGGATGTATAGGTGAACTTTTGGGGGACTAATTGCATCTTCAGTTCGTATTCGAACAGGTCTTGTTCTTCTACCAGCTCTACGGTCTTCCCCCCATACCCGCCAAAGACCAGCTGGGTGCCATTGTAGTAAAACCATTCTCCATACCTTGTGGCTAACCTTCTGATAAATTGATAATCAGATTCCCGATATTGTACGGTATATAGCAGTTTTTCCTGTAGGTGCGGACGTATATCCCACTGAATCAGGTCGGAAGGATATTCGCGGGTAGATTCTTCAATAATTTCTTTAAGTCCCTTTTTTTCGAAGCTCTGGCAATCCAAGCCATTCTCTAACAGGATGGTTGGGGATTTTCCTTCTAAGATTATATGGCTATAACCGTCTATGCGTTTGTTGCGGATCTGGGTTATGATTCCGGTAAAGATATAGGTGGTCTGTCCGTATTGTTTAAGTTGCAGGGTACAGCGTTTTCCTA
>NZ_PSZN01000017.1:0-133303 GCF_002964965.1 Apibacter adventoris | reverse complement strand
CTAGTACGAGAGGACCGAGTTGAACAAACCTCTGGTGTATCAGTTGTGCCGCCAGGTGCACTGCTGAGTAGCTAAGTTTGGAAGAGATAAGCACTGAAAGCATATAAGTGCGAAACTCGCCACAAGATAAGAATTCTTTTAAGGGTCGTGGGAGATCACCACGTTGATAGGCTACAGGTGTAAAGGCAGTGATGTCATAGCCGAGTAGTACTAATTACCCGTAGATTTCGTCCAAAAAAAGTACAGGTGAAGTAATAAAAACACAAATCAAATAAGCCTAGTATAAAAGGTGAGAAGTTTAAAAAATATTATATAAAATTCCATTAACAATATTTAGGGTGGTTATAGCTGCAGGGCTCACCTGTTCCCATTCCGAACACAGAAGTTAAGCCTGCCTAGCGCTGATGGTACTGCTAATTGCGGGAGAGTAGGTAGCCGCCAGTTTTTTAATACAGAGTCTCACTTATTATATAAGTGAGACTTTTTTGTTTTTATAGGGTTAAAAAATAAGAAAAAAATAGGAATATAAGAGGGATTATAGGTTTAATTAGTTTTACAGTAAGTATGGCCATATTAAAAGTGTATAGTGTATAAAAAAGGGAAATTCCGGGCTTATTATTGGGATTAAATTTTTATTATTTAATTTATGAAGAAGGGAGAATTTGTTTTTTTTATGAATAATGATAATTTTATTTAATAAAAATAATTACTTTTGGCGAGTAATAAAGATTTAAAGTATAATTGTTATATTTTTTCCTTAAACCTGGGAATTAAATATTCATGTTTTTGTCTTATTTTAAATAAATTATTTATATATTTGTTAATATCGTTAATAAAGTTACTAAAATGGATAAAGTTCTTAAATTCCAGGAAGAAAATAAACAACGTTTTTTAGATGAATTATTTGAATTATTAAAAATTCCTTCTATAAGTGCAGATTCAGCATATTTTAAAGATCTTTTACATTGTGCAGATACTATTGCTGAAAATTTTAAACAATCTGGATTGGATAAAGTTCAAGTTTGTAAAACAAATGGTAATCCAGTAGTATATGGAGAAAAAATAGTAAGTTCATCTTTACCTACTGTATTAATATATGGACATTATGATGTTCAACCTGCTGATCCTTTAGATTTATGGTATAGCGATCCTTTTAAACCTGTAATAAAAAAAACAAATATTCACCCTGAAGGTGCTATTTTTGCTCGAGGTTCTGCAGATGATAAAGGTCAATGGTTTATGCATGTAAAAGCGTTGGAATCTCTTATTAAAACAGATTCATTACCTTGTAATGTAAAAGTTATTATTGAAGGAGAAGAAGAAGTAGGGTCAGTAAATTTAGAAGAATTTTTGAAAGCTAATATTAAAAAATTGTCTTGTGATATTATATTAATATCAGATACTCATATTTTTTCTAATAAAGTGCCAACTGTAACAACTGGTTTAAGAGGATTAAGTTATGTTGAAGTAATGGTAGAGGGTCCAAATAGAGATCTACATTCCGGACTTTATGGAGGAGCTGTCCCTAATCCCATTAATATTTTATCTAAAATGATTGCTTCTTTAATAGATGAAAATGGGAAAATAACAATTAAAGGTTTTTATGATAATGTAGTTGAATTATCAAAAAAGGATAGAGAAGAAATTAATAAATTACCTTTTGACGAAGAGAGTTTTAAAAAATCTATTGGCTTAAGGGGAACAGAAGGGGAGGCTGGTTATAATTCTTTTGAAAGAACTTCAATTAGACCAACCTTAGATGTTAACGGAATATGGGGAGGATATATAGGAGAAGGTTCCAAAACTGTAATTCCTTCAAAAGCGTACGCTAAAATATCTATGAGATTGGTACCTAATCAGAACTCAAATGAAATTACTCGTTTATTTACAGAATATTTTATTTCTATAGCTCCGGAAAGTGTAAAGGTAACGGTAACCCCACATCATGGAGGGAATGGGTACGTTTTACCAACTTCTGATCCGGGATATATTGCTGCTAAAAAAGCTATGGAAAAAACTTTTGAAACCGAAACATTACCTTACAGAACCGGAGGAAGTATACCCATTGTAACTTTGTTTGAAGAAATTTTGGGAGCAAAATCTGTGCTTATGGGATTTGGATTAGATTCTGATGCTATCCATTCTCCAAACGAACATTATGGGCTTTTTAATTTTTATAAAGGTATAGAAACAATTCCATACTTTTTGCAGTATTATGTAGAAAGTAAAAAAAGTTAATTCATTTATAATCTATAAAGAATTTTATTTAATAAAATTTATAACATTTTTTAGAAGTTAATCATTTAATATAGAAAATATAATTTATTTAAAATTATGAAAGAAATAAATTAATATTCAATTAACATATTGTTAGGGTTCTTTTAGCTATTTAATTAATAATTTTGTAAAATTAAACATATTTTAAATTAATATGAACCCAATAAAACTTTATTCTTCACTAATTTGTATTTTATTTGTAACTATACTATTTGCTCAGCCCAAAGAAAAGAATAATTATTCATCTTCTTCAGTCAAACAAAAAGAATTTAGAGCGGTTTGGGTAGCAACTGTAGGAAATATAGATTGGCCTACCAAAACAGGATTATCAGCAGACCAACAAAAACAAGAGTTTTTAACAATTTTAGATAATGTACAAAAGTGGAAACTGAATGCTATTGTGGTTCAAGTTAAGCCTTCATCAGATGCTTTTTACAAATCTAAAATGAGTCCTTGGTCTAAATATCTAACAGGAAAACAAGGAGTAAATCCTGGGTATGATCCTTTAGAATTTATGATTGAAGAAGCTCACAAACGGAATATAGAAATTCATGCTTGGTTTAATCCTTTCAGATTATCTGCAGGAAGTACTAATTTAAGTACTTTATCTTTAGATAATATAGCCTATAAACATCCTGATTGGGTGGTTAGATATGGGGATCAGCTATATTTAAATCCGGGAATACCTGAAGTATCAGATTATGTTATAGAATCTATAATGGAAGTTGTGAAAAACTATAATATAGATGGAGTTCATTTAGATGATTATTTTTATCCGTATAAAATAGGAAAGTTAGAATACCCAGATTATAAAGAATATGCAAAATATGGTGTTACATTTGCCAATAAATCGGATTGGAGACGAGATAACATTAATAAATTTATAAAAAAATTACATCAAAATATAAAAAAAGAAAAAAAGAAAATTGATTTTGGTGTGAGTCCTTTTGGGGTATGGAGAAATGTGAGTTCAGACCCTTTAAAAGGATCTAAAACCAGAGCATTACAAAATTATGACGATTTATTTGCAGATGTACTTTATTGGATGGAAAATAACTGGATTGATTATGTAGCTCCTCAGTTATATTGGCATAGGGGTAATTATACAGCGGATTATACGACTTTAATTGAGTGGTGGAATAACGCTGCTAAAGAAACTAAAACAAAGTTATATGTGGGTTTGGCTGCTTACAGAGTGAGTGAATGGAAAAAAGAAGATGAATTAATTCAACAAATTTTTCTAAACAGGAACTTTACAGAAGTAAAAGGTAATATTTTCTTTAGTTATAGATCTTTAGTTCGTAATCCTAAAGATATTATAAATAGCCTTTTATCAGGACCTTTTGCATCCGAATAACTAATTTTATCTTCTTTATTATAATCTTCACTAATAAATGCGCTATCGACTTTTGTCATTTATTGTGTAAAATATTTATTTATAGATAGGATGTATTTTAATTTTAAAATATACATTAATAAATTCTAAAAAAAAGAATATATTAGCTATATAAACATAAAATTAATTACAATGGGGAAAATGAATTCATGGCAATGGCAGAAAAAAGGAGAACCAGAAAATTTAGTCCTTAAAGAAAGTAATATACCTGAATTAGGTAAAGATGAAATATTAATTCAAAACACTTTTATTGGCTTAAATCCTGTAGATTGGAAGTTGATTGAAAATGGACATCCTGATTGGGAAATAAATCATATTCCTGGAGTGGACGGAGCAGGAATTGTAATAAAAGTGGGTGATAATATGGAACATCTTCAATTAGGATCCAGAGTTTGTTATCATACTGATCTATCCAAAGCTGGAAGTTTTTCTACTCATACGATTGTGAAAGGGAATAGTATTATGACTATTCCAAATAATTTAAATGATGCAGCTGCTGCAGCTTTTCCATGTCCTTCTTTGACTGCTTTTCAGGCATTTCAAAAAATACCCAGTTTACTCAATAAGAAAGTTTTAGTTAGTGGTGCGGGCGGATCTGTAGGATATTTTTTAACTCAATTATTATTAGAATCTGGAGCTAAAGTGTATGTAACTGCAGGAAAATTGCACCATCAGGAATTTTTAAAAATGGGTGTATTAAAAGCATTAAACTATAAAGATAAAGATTGGAAAAAAGAAATGAAGAAGAGTTTGCAAGGGAATTTATTTGATGTGGTTTTTGATACGGTTAGTGGAGCTCATGCTACAGGACTATTAGATTTAATCGCTTATTACGGACATATGGTTGCTATTCAAGATAGGATAAAAGAAAATTTGCTATCTCCATTTACTACCTGTGTATCCTTGCATGAAATAGCTTTGGGAGCATTTCATAAATATGCCAATCAGCAACAAATTGCCCATTTAATGCAAAACGGGGAAAAATTATTATGTAAAATAAGAACAGGCATACTTAAACAAAGAGAATTTAAAATTACGACTTTTGATCGTTTGCCTCAACATCTGGCAGAAATGAAAAAAAACAATTTATCAACTAAATATTTAGTTAAATTATAAAAATCTTTAAATAAACAATATACATATATATATCTTTTTTATAATATTAAGACTTCGCTTAGCATTAATTAATAATTTTAAAGAGAAATATGTAAATTTGTAAGATTAATTTTAGACTTTACGAATGAATCCAAAATCCTTAGTAAAAGAACAAAGCATAGAGGCAATAAAAGCAGTATTCAATATAGATATGCCTGCTGTTGAAATTCAAATAACTAAAGATGAGTTTGAAGGAGATTATACTATAGTAGTTTATCCATTAGTAAAAGAGGTAAAACAAAAACCGGAAGATATAGCTACAAAATTAGGAGAGTATTTGGTAAAACTGAATATATTTACAGAGTTTACTGTAGTTAAAGGTTTTTTAAATCTATCATTAAATTCAGAATTACTAATTCAAACCATTGAAAATAATTATTCAGATAAGTATTTTGGATTCAGCAAGGAGAAAAGATCTAAAATTATGGTGGAGTATTCTTCCCCCAATACCAATAAACCTATACATTTAGGTCATATTCGTAATAATCTCTTAGGATTTTCAATTAGTAACATACTTAAAGCTGCCGGGAATGAAGTTCTTATGTCTCAAATTATAAATGACAGAGGTATACATATTTGTAAATCTATGATAGCCTGGCAAAAATTTGGAAATAAAGAAACACCGGAAACTAAAAAGACTAAAGGAGATCATTTAGTAGGGAAGTATTATGTGCTTTTTGATAAAGAATATCAAAAAGAAATAGCAGAAATGGTAACTACAGGAGTAGATAAAGAAGAAGCGAAGAAAAAAGCACCCATTTTTGTGGAAGCCCAAAATATGCTTAAAAAATGGGAAGATGGAGATAAAGAAGTAAGGGAGCTATGGCAAAAGATGAATTCTTGGGTTTATTCTGGTTTTGAACAAACCTATAAAAATTTAGGTGTACATTTTGATGTCGTGCAATATGAAAGTAATACGTATTTACTTGGAAAAGATATTATAGAGAAAGGACTAAAAAATGGAGTTTTGTTTCAAAAAGAAGATGGTTCTGTTTGGGCAGATTTATCTGAAGAAGGATTGGATCAGAAACTTTTGTTAAGAAGTGATGGAACATCTGTATATATGACTCAGGATTTAGGTACAGCTGTAGAAAGATTTACCCATTATAAATTAGATCAATTAATTTACACCGTTGGGAATGAGCAAGATTATCATTTTCAGGTATTATTTTTAATCTTAAAAAAGTTGGGATATAACTGGGCAAGCCAATTATATCATTTATCTTATGGAATGGTAGATTTGCCAAGTGGAAAAATGAAATCTAGAGAAGGAACAGTGGTAGATGCTGATGATTTAATACAAGAAATGATAAATACAGCTACAGAAATATCCGGAGAATTAGGAAAATTAGATGGATATTCTGAAGAAGAAAAAAAGAAAATTAACCAACAAATTGGACTGGGAGCTTTAAAATATTACATTTTAAAAGTTGATCCTAAAAAAAGAATATTATTTGATCCTAAAGAAAGTATCGATTTTAATGGAAATACCGGACCTTTTGTACAATATACATTTGCGAGAATACAGTCTATTTTAAGAAAAGCGGATACTCATACTATTGAAATAACATCTTATACATTAAATCAAACCGAAAAAAAACTAATTCTATTGCTGTCATCGTTCCCGGAAATAATACAAAAATCGGCAAATACTTTAAATCCATCTTTAATAGCGAATTATGTTTATGATGTTGTGAAAATATTTAATTATTTTTATCAAAATTATTCTATATTGAATGTAAAATATGAATCTGAAAAACAAATAAGATTGGCGCTTTCCCAATGGACAGGAAATGTAATTGAAAGTTCGTTAAATCTTTTAGGGATAGATTCTCCTGAACGAATGTAAAATGATAAATCAACTTGAAAAATTACTAAAACAAAAAGATATTAACCCCACAGCTATGAGGCTTTTGGTGTTAGATTATTTTTTAAAACAAGAAACAGCTATTTCACTTTCCGATTTAGAAACAGATTTTGATTATTCCGATAGGACGACTCTTTTCAGAACGTTAAAAACATTTGAAAAGAAAGGACTTTTACATAGCATTAAAGATGGGAATATAACAGTGTATGCCTTATGTACAGATAATTGCTCAGAAGAATTTCATGCAGATAGCCATATACATTTTTGTTGCTCTTCATGTAAAAAAGTTTTTTGTTTATCTAAAGTTAAAGCTCCGGATGTAGAAATACCTTCTAATTTTAAGCTTGAAAAATTAGATATCATAGCACACGGTTTATGTGCTGATTGTATTAAATAGATAGTATTTTATTTTCTAAGCTCAAAAATATAATTAAGGTAATATAATAGATTAGAGAAAAAATTTCTGTACAATAGTTTGTATTGAAATAATTATGTATTCAATTCATAGAAAAATATTACCTTTGTAAGGTATGGAAAACTTTGTTGTTTCAGCAAGAAAATACAGACCTCTAGAATTTGATTCCGTTGTCGGTCAAAGTCATATAACAGATACATTAGAACATGCAATTGAAAATAATCAATTAGCTCAAGCTCTTCTTTTTTGTGGTCCAAGGGGAGTAGGTAAGACTACATGTGCCCGTATTTTAGCCCGTAAGATTAATGAAAAGTTTGGAGAAACAGATGAAAATGATTTTGCTTTTAATATATTTGAACTAGATGCAGCATCTAATAATTCAGTTGATGATATAAGGAACCTTATTGATCAAGTACGTTATGCTCCTCAGGTAGGAAAATATAAAGTATATATTATAGATGAAGTTCATATGCTTTCAAATGCAGCATTCAATGCTTTTTTGAAAACATTGGAAGAGCCTCCGGCTCATGCAATTTTTATATTAGCCACTACTGAAAAACAAAAAATTATTCCTACAATTCTTTCTAGATGTCAAATTTATGATTTTAAAAGGATTGAAGTAAACGATATAAAAGAACACCTAAAAAAAATAGCAAACGCTGAAAAGATTAATTATGAAGAAGATGCATTGCATATCATAGCGCAAAAAGCAGATGGAGGATTACGAGATGCTCTTTCAATATTTGACAGGTTAGTTACTTTTACCCAGAAAAATCTTACCATTGCTGCCGTAACAGAAAATCTGAGTATTTTAGATTATGAATATTTTTTTAAAATAACAGATTTAGCTTTAAAAAATGATATTCCAGAGATATTATTGTTATTTAATGCGATTATTAAAAAAGGATTTGACTCTCAGGCTTTTATTTCTTCTTTAGGTAGCCATTTCAGAGATTTAATGGTTTCTCAGAATCTGCAGACTCTTAATTTATTGGAAGTCGGAGAAGCGACGAAACAAAAATATTTACTACAGGCAAAAGAATGTACACCTAATTTTTTAATTCAAGCTATTGAAATATGTCATCAGGCAGATATTGATTTTAGAAATAGTAAAAACCCTAAATTGTCTATAGAAATAGCTTTAATGCAGTTGGCTTCTTTAACTGCAGATGAACATATAGTAAATAAAAAAAAAAATTTAGAATAATTCCTCCTCATGGTTTCAAAACGGAACTAAAAAAACAAAACTTAAACTTAAAGATTGACGAGAAAAAAGTAGAGGTAGTATATAAAGAATTACAAAAAGAAAGTAAAACGAAAGAAGAAGAAGACAGTAAAAAAGTAATTTCTCCAGTAAATCCTAAGTCCAAAAGTATATCAGTACTTTCTATTAAAGATTTTTTAAAAGCTTCAATGGAAGAAAAAGAAGAAGATTTAATTATAGATTCTTCTCAAAAAAGTAAAGATCAATTTGAAGAGAAAGATTTAAAATTATTTTGGAATCAATATTTACAAAATCTTAAAAATAAACAACCTATATTATATAATGTTTTAAATACCACAAGTTGTCAGCTAAAAGAAAATTTTACTATTTTTTTTCAATTTCCCTCGCACTCTGCATATGAAGAATTTGAAAGTTTGAGAGAAAATTTTTTTCAGAAATTAAAAAAACAACTAAATAACTACTCTATTATCTTTAATTACGAAATTAAGGAAACGCAAAAGAATATTTTTCTTTCAAATAAAGATAAATATGAAAAAATGTTAAAAAATAACCCATTACTAGAAAAATTGAAAAATGATTTTAAACTTGATATTTAAGATAATGTTAGCTAAATTTTTTAATTTTATTTCGATAATTTATTAGATATTTGTAGTCAACTATAACAATTCATATATAATGAAGTTAAATATATTTTTTTTTATAACTTTTTTAATGTCTGCATTTGTTTGGGGACAAAGAATAACAAAATTAAAAACAGATGATGAGAGAGCCTCTTATGCAATAGGACTGAGTCTTGCGCAAAGTTTTAAACCACAAGGCTTAGATAAAAATATAAATTTAGACATAGTAAAACAAGCTATGCAAGATAAATTTGAAAATAAAAAATTACTTTTTCCTGAAGATTCCATACAGTTATTTTTTTCAGATTATATCCCTAGGCATATAGGAAAAATAGCTAAATTAAATGCAAAAGAAAGTAAGAAATTTTTAGATGAAAACAAGAAAAAGTCAGGAATAAAAGTAACAAATTCAGGTTTACAATATAAGGTTGAAAAAGAAGGAACAGGAGCTAAACCCACAGATGATGACTTAGTAAGTGTAAACTATGTTCTTAAAACTATAGATGGTTATGTAATAGAAGCTTCTAAACAAAATACAAATAATAAACCGGTAGAAATTTCATTATTAACGATAGTACCCGGATGGAAAGAAGGAATAAAATTAATGTCAAAAGGGGCTAAATATATTTTATATGTACCTTCAGATTTAGCTTATGGAGAAAATGGTCCTGCAGGTCCTAATCAAGCATTAATATTTGAAGTAGAATTAGTTGATTTTAAACCTATACCTGAAAATGAAAAAGATATAGAAGAGAGAGAATTAATTCCCTAATAATACGATAAATAATTAAAAAAATAATAAATGAAAAAAAGAATTATAGTCATTGCTTTATGTGTGTTTTCATTACCAGCATTAGCACAGAGAGTAACAGAGCTTAAAACAGACAAAGAAAAATTATCTTATTCTTTAGGTGTGAATATAGCCCAAAATCTTAAACAACAAAATATGGATAAAGATTTGGATGTGAAAATTTTTAATCAGGCGATGAATGATGTATTAAGTGGAACTAAGTTAGTATTCTCAGAAGATTCTATTAGTAAATTTATGAATAGATATATAAGTATTAAGAGAGAAGAGTATACTAAAAAAATTAAAGAATTAGGTGAAAAAAATAAGGTTATTGGACAAAAATTTTTAGAAGATAATAAGAAAAAAAAGGGAGTTATTACTACAGCTTCTGGATTGCAATATGAAATATTGACCAAAGGAAAATCTGTTGGAACTCCTAAACCTGAAGATATAGTTAAAGTAAAATATGAAGGTAGGCTTATAGATGGAACTGTTTTTGATTCTACACAAAACAATAATAATGGAGAAGCTATTGAATTTCCTCTAAATCGTGTAATAAAAGGATGGACAGAAGGCGTAGGTTTAATGACTAAAGGCTCAAAATATAGATTTTTTGTTCCTTCAGATTTAGCCTATGGAGAAAGAGAAGCAGGAACTAAAATAGAGCCTAATTCTGTTTTAATTTTTGATATTGAATTAGTTGATTTTAAAGCAGCTCCTAAAGATGATGCATCAGAAGCTAAATAAAAAATAATAATATAAAGAGTTTAATATAATGATTAAAAAAACTATTTTAGTACTATTTACAGGAATATTACTTGTATCATGTAATAAAGAAAAGAAAGTAACAACTTTAAAAACAGATGATGAGAAAGCCTCTTATGCAATAGGGTTGAGCCTTGCACAAAGTTTTAAACCACAAGGCTTAGATAAAGATATAAATTTAGACATAGTAAAACAAGCTATGCAAGATAAATTTGAAAATAAAAAATTACTCTTTCCTGAAGATTCTATACAGTCATTTATGACAGCTTATATTCCTAAGCACTTAGAAAAGACAGCTAAAAGAAATACAGAAGAAAGCAAGAAGTTTTTAGATGAAAACAAGAAAAAATCAGGAATAAAAGTGACGAATTCAGGCTTACAGTATAAGGTTGAAAAAGAAGGAACAGGAGCTAAACCTACAGATGATGATTTAGTAAGTGTAAACTATGTTCTTAAAACTATTGATGGTACTGTAATTGAGGATTCTAAAAAAGCAACAGGTAATAAACCGGCAGATATTCCTTTATCTAGAGTAGTACCCGGATGGAAAGAAGGAGTAAAATTAATGTCAAAAGGAGCTAAATATATTTTATATGTACCTTCAGATTTAGCTTATGGAGAAAATGGTCCTGCAGGTCCTAATCAAGCACTAATATTTGAAATAGAATTGGTTGATTTTAAGCCTATGCCTAAACAAGAAGCTCAGCAAGAAAATGGAGAAAAAATCACTCCAGAACAAATGGAACAATTAAAACAACAAATGCAGAAAGCACAACAAGGTCCAAAATAAAATAAACTTTATAGAAATTAATTAAAAACTCTCATTTTAAATGAGAGTTTTTCTTTTTATAAAACTTTTATTCAAATAGCATTTATTAAATTTGCGGGTAAAATTTATACTCATGAAAAAAATACAAATGGTTGATTTGGTAAGTCAATATCAACCACTAAAATCACAGATAAATTCAGGATTTGAAGAAGTTTTGAACTCAGCAGCTTTCATCAATGGACCTCAAGTTAATTTGTTTTCAGAAAATTTAGAAAAATATTTAGGAATAAAACATGTTATTCCATGCGGAAATGGAACAGAAGCTTTACAAATCGCTTTAATGGCTTTAGAACTACAGCCGGGAGATGAGGTAATTACAGCAGATTTTACTTTTGCTGCCACTGTAGAAGTTATAAATCTATTGAAATTAGAGTCCGTTTTAGTAGATGTAGATTATGATACTTTTACGATTAATCCGGAATCTATAAGAAAAGCCATTACTCCTAAAACTAAGGCAATTATACCGGTTCATCTATTCGGGCAGTGTGCAAATATGGAAGAGATACTTAAAATAGCTGAAGAGCACAATCTTTATGTGATAGAAGATAATGCGCAGGCTATAGGAGCTGATTATAAATTTAAAAATAATACCATAAAAAAATCTGGTACTATGGGAATTATCGGTGCAACTTCATTTTTTCCATCTAAAAATTTAGGATGTTATGGAGATGGAGGAGCTATTTTTACTGATATTGATGATTTAGCCCACAAGATTAAGGGCATTGTTAATCATGGCATGTATAAAAGATATTATCATGATGAAGTGGGAGTAAATTCTAGATTAGATAGCTTGCAAGCTGTGGTGCTAAATGCAAAATTACCCTTATTGGATTCTTATAATGAGAAAAGAAGAAAAGCTGCTGAATATTATGATAAAGCTTTTTCAAATCATCCTAATTTAATTACACCGGTCAGAGCTGAAGAGTATACTACTCATGTATTTCATCAATATACATTAAAAGTAGTAAATGCAGACAGAGATGCTTTACAAAAATATTTGTCAGAAAAACAGATACCAGCTATGATTTATTATCCGGTACCATTGAGAAAACAAAAAGCATATGATAATGGCAAATATAAAGATGAAGATTTTCCTATGACTAATAAACTTATAGATCAGGTTATATCCCTACCTATGCATACAGAATTAGAAGAAGAACAGTTAGATTATATTATAAAAAATGTATTAAACTTCTTTATATAGAGATGGATAGATTCTAAAAATATTTGTTTTTATAAATGATATTTTTGAAAAAGATAAGTTTATACTATATTTCTCATTCATTGTAAATTATGTATATCAATTTTTTTCAAAAAAAATGATATAAAATTTAGATAAATAAAAAATAATTATTTGGGGTTCTAGACCCCTTTTTTTGCTAAATATATTATTTATAGAGTGAAGGAATGTAAAATATTTTAAAATAAGAATACCTGATTATGAAATTTTATAATTTCATGATCAGGTACATATTTTTTATTAAAAATTATTATTTATTTTTTAATTTTATAAAATTATAGGTAAAACTAAATAAAAACTACTATTTTACTTGATAAATTTATAATATCTTGCTCCCATCAATAGAGGTTGGTTATTTTCAATTTTTTTTAATATATACTCATTAGAAGGAGAAATAACCGAATTTTTCAACTCTTTTTTGTGTAGTAAATGATATGTATCAATATCTATAGCTTGGCAATTTTCCATAGATTCGAACAAAGATATTTTTTTGGTAATAGTTTTCCATTCTTTTTCAATAGTTCCTTCAAATACCTTAGATTTTGAACCACTACCATAGGCTAAAAAACCAAATTTTTCATCAACAATATTATTATTATTTATATAATGATAATATAGAGTAGAAAGCAACGCCATAAAAATAGATCCGGTATACATATTTCCGATATTAGATGAGGCAATTTCAGCTGGACCAAATTTCTCTTTAACGAACGAAAGATAATTATCAGATTTTCCAATTTCTTTAAGCTGTTTTGCATAATCTTCAGAGTTATTTGAAAGAGAAATCTGAAGTTCTGAATCTAAAGCATATATTTCCGAAAACATTCTTCTTCCTTGGTAAGAGTATGGTAAGTGAACAATAATGTTTTTCCAATGAGAGTATAAAGTTTGAGTTTCCCCTATTTTATTTTTTAAATCAAAATAAGCTCCCTTTATTCGATTTTGATAACAAAAATTAGAGTATTGTCCGTCAAAAACGGGTTGTTCTTTAAATAATTCAATTTCATTTTCTAAAACGCCAAACCATTCAGGATTAGAATTATTTCCGGTTACTTCTGTTTTAGAAAGTACTCTTTTGGGTTTAAAAAAGTCAAAAACCCCTTGAGCACTTATCCCTATTTTATTTTCAATAGAAAGTACCCTAGGATTAGCAGAAAGTAATAAAGCTACTGCACCAGCTCCTTGTGTATATTCTCCGGTAGAATAAAGATCATATTTAGCAAAATCTGTACAAATAATAATAGCTTTTTTATCAGTATTTACTCTAATAAAATCCAATGAATTATGCATAGCATCTATTCCGCCGATGCAAGCAAAAGTAAGGTCTAAAGCATCACAATGTTCAAAAGAATTTTCGCCGAATTCTTTCTCCAAAATTGATAAAAGATAAGAAGCTATAGGTTTAGAAGAATCTATTCCGCTTTCACTTCCTACATAAATACGACTAATATCTGAAGGCTTTAAATTTTCTTGAATCATTAATTTTCGTAGGGCATTTGCAGCAAAAACTATTACATCTTGATGCACATCTGGAAAAGTCATTTTTATTAATCCTAATCCTTTTTCCAGCTTTTCAGGTTCGATATTACGAGCAATAGCAAGATCTTTTATTGGAAGATAAATTTTAGGAATATCAAATGAAAAGGCATCAATTCCTACTTTTATTTTTTGATTCATATTATTTTATAGTTTATAATTACAAAAATAATAAAACTAAATTGACTACTTAGATGATTTTTCTACTAATTATAGATTTAATAAAGATATTTAGAGAAGTATTAACTATTTATTTTTTATAATATAAAATTTGATTTTCGATATATTTAATTTTTCCATGTTGATTATAGGCAAGTCTTTCAATCCAATTGCCTTTGGAATCGTTTATATTTTTATAAAAACTAAAATCGATCACAGAACCTAGATTTGAAAGATAAGAACCGGTAGTATATGTAAGCAGGAGATTATTATCATAAGTCCAGTAACTAATAGTTATTTTTTGGGGTTTTTCAACCATTTTCTTATATATCAAGTTTCCTTTCACATCATATTTATATATAGTCTTACTAAAAGACGAAGCGAGATTATAGTTTATTTCTTTAGTTTTTGAGTCTTGAGAATTAATGATTTTTATACTATCTATAAAATATTTATTATTATCCATTTTATATTTTGCTGTCCATATTTCTTCTTTGTCCATATATGTAATAAAGTTGAGTGTTTTCGTAAAAGGGAGTTCTTTATAATTTTTAATTATGATTTGAATTACTTTATTATCTTTTATGTTAAAGATAATTTCTTCTTTTAATTCTTTAAGAGCACTATATTTCTTTATTAATGTAACAAATCCACTATTATTAAATTTATAAAAGGATGATTCTATTAATTCTTTAGTTCTTACCGTATCACCAAATTTTTTAGGTACTGATGTATATTTATTTATTACCAAAGAATCTATAATTCCATTATTTCCTAAAAATAAAGGATAAGAATGAGGAAATTCATGATTTTGACTTAAAACAAAAAAATAAAAAAATATATATATTAGAGTAAATTGAATTTTCATTATATTATTTACATATAAAGTTAATTTTATAATTGCTAAAATAGATAATTTTTTTAAAGGAGAAAATACTACTTGACAGAATAACTATATAAATTATTAATTTTGCATTAATATAAATTAAACATTCAGAATGGGACAGTTACAGAATGAATTCTTTGAATATCAGGCAAAAACCACTTTTTATGCTTCAGGTTTTGAAGTTGAAAAAGCAATAGGTAATTATATTTATGGGAAAGACGGAACGGCTTATTTAGATTTTGTTGCAGGAGTATCTGCCAATACATTAGGACATTCACATCCAAAAATTGTTCAGGCAATTAAGGAACAAGCAGAAAAATATCTTCATGTAATGGTATATGGAGAATATGCGTTGGAAAAACCGGTGCAGATATGTAAAATATTAGCAGAAAATTTACCATCACCTTTACATAGAACCTATTTAGTAAATTCAGGAACTGAAGCAATAGAAGCATCTCTTAAACTAGCAAAAAGATATACTGGGCGTCAAGAAATTATTTCTTTCATAGATGCTTACCACGGGAATACTCAGGGCTCTTTAAGTGTGGCGGGAAGAGAGACCAACAAAATACCTTTTCAACCATTATTGCCGGGAATTTCTTTTATAAATTTTAATAAAGAAGAAGATCTTAAAAAAATTACTGAAAAAACAGCATGTGTTATAGTGGAAACTATACAGGGAGCAGCTGGATTTATTACTCCGGAAAAAGATTATTTATTTAAACTAAAGAAAAGATGTGAGCAAGTAGGAGCTTTATTGATATTAGATGAAATTCAACCCGGATTTGGTAGAACAGGTAAACTTTTCGCCTTCCAATGGTATAATGTTGTACCAGATATTTTGGTAATGGGAAAAGGAATGGCAGGAGGTGTCCCTATTGGGGCTTTTATGGCTTCTGCTGAGATGATGGATAGTTTGGCAGATCATCCTAAATTGGGACATGTTACTACTTTTGGAGGTAATCCTTTACCCGCAGCGGCTGCTTGTGTAGTGATGGAAGAACTTCTTACAACAGATCTTATGGAACAGGTACATGAAAAAGAAAAATTATTTAGAGAAAAATTACAACATCAGGAAATTATTTCTATAAATGGAAGGGGATTAATGTTGGCTGTTCAATTAAAATCACCAGAGTTTACTTTAGCAGTGGCAAAAAAATGTATGGAAAAAGGGTTGATTGTATTTTGGCAATTTTATAAAAATGAATATATGAGGATTTCTCCACCTCTTACTATTACTAAAGAAGAAATTATAAAAGGATGTTCTATTATCTTAGATTCAATAGAAGAAGTGGCAAAGCAATAATATATGTCAGTAACAATATAATTCAAATTTAAAATACTATTTTTAACTTTACTTTTTTAACAGTAAATAAATTATAATATATGTCAACACCGCACATTCAGGCAGAGATTGGAGAAATTGCAAAAACATTATTAATGCCCGGAGATCCATTGAGAGCAAAACATTTGGTAGAAACTTATTTAGAAAACGTAAAGCCGTTTAATTCCGTACGTAATATGTTAGGATACACCGGAACCTTTAAAGGCAAAGAAATATCTATTATGGGTTCTGGTATGGGTATGCCCAGTATCGGGATTTATTCTTACGAATTATATTCTCAATATAATGTAAATAATATTATAAGGATCGGATCGGCTGGTTCCTATGTAGAAGAAGTCAAATTATATGATGTTGTTTTAGCAGATAGTGCATATAGTGAATCTACATATGCAAGGGTACAATCAGGATATCAAAAAAATATAACCTTTCCTTCTGAAGAGTTAAATGCGGCAATAATAAAGAAATCTCAGGAACTAAACTTAAATATACATACTTCTTGTATACATTCTAGTGATGTATTTTATATGGAAGGTGATAATAATTATAAAGAATTAGTTGATAAATATAATTGCAGTTGTGTAGAAATGGAAAGTTTTGCTTTATTTCATAATGCTCGAGTATTGGGTAAGAAGGCGGCATGTTTATTAACTATCTCAGATTCATTTATTACTCATGAGGTAATTTCTGCAGAAGCTAGGCAAAAATCCTTTGATGCTATGATGAAATTAGCATTGGAAACTTCTATAGAATTGTAAAAATATTTTTTCTATAAAAAAAGGTTATTACAAACTAAAGTAATAACCTTTTTTTATGAATAGAAATTATAATTTGTCAATGAATTTAGTAAATAAACTAACTAACTTATCAAAAGCATATAAAGATACTTCGGAATCATAAATGTCGTGGTAACCACTTTTACCTCCCAAAGTATAAACAAAAAAAGAAGGAACTCCTTTTTGATAAAAAGGACAGTGATCGCTATTACAAGAAGCCCCTCGAATTTTTACCTGTTTAAGATAATTATAGTTATAGTTAATTGTTTCTAACTTATTAAACTGTTTATTAAATTCTTTTCCATTTACTACTTGTATCCCTTCTTCTCCGGTACCTACCATATCAAAATTAATTAAAAATTTAATTTTTTTCAGCTCAATTAAGGGGTGATTCACAAAATATTGTGACCCTTTTAAACCAGCTTCCTCTCCTGCAAAAGCAATAAATACCATATCAAATTTAGGTTTTTCTTTAATGTATACTTTGGCTAAAGAAAGTAATAAAGCAATGCCACTGGCATTATCATTGGCTCCTGGAAAAATTACGTCATTAATTTTGCCCAAATGATCATAGTGAGCAGTCAATACAATTAAACTGTCTGTACGTTTTCCCTTTATATATCCAATTACATTTTGAGCATTAAAAGCAGGATTGAAATTAGATTTTAAATCAATAGCTATGTTTTTTATTTCTTCAGGAACTGTTTCGCTGCTAATAAATAAGTCTACAGTTTTAGATTGTATGGGGCTAAGTGTATGAATAAATTTAGAAGAGGTTTGTTCTGCTATTAAAGGAATGGCAATGTTTAATTCTCCTTGTACTAGTAACTGAGGGATTTCTTTGTAAAATTGGTTAGCAGTACTTTCTCTTGAAATAAGATTTTCCGGGAATTTATAATTGGGAAAAACTACTGCATGATCCTTAATGCGGTCTATTTCCTTATCAAAATAAGAAGGATCCTCCCATTCAAATAAACTATCAATGACATGAGGATTGAAAATAAGGGGAACGAAAGTTTCTTTTAAAGAAGGAGATCCTGCACCAACCAAATAATCCTTACCTATTTGTAAGGGTTTTCCATTAATTTTCAAATCTGATTTTTCAATAATATTTACAGGATAAGTAAAAGGTTGAAAATAGGAATTGTTTAGTTTCTGCAATCCGATTTTTTCAAATTGTTCGGCAATTTCTTGTGAAGCCTTTATCATTCCATCATCAACATAACCACGTCCGGAAAATTCCGGTGATGTTAGTTTTTTAATTACCTGTTCTGCATAAATTTTTGGGCTTTGTGCTCGTAAAAGAGCCAAAGTAAAAATAAAAGAAAGAAAGAAAATTTTTTTCATAACTCAATTATTAATAAACAATAGGTTTATATTTTAGCCAAATTAGACCTTAAACTGTAAAT
The DNA here is from genome assembly GCF_002964965.1 of Apibacter adventoris. Classification (NCBI taxonomy): domain Bacteria; kingdom Pseudomonadati; phylum Bacteroidota; class Flavobacteriia; order Flavobacteriales; family Weeksellaceae; genus Apibacter; species Apibacter adventoris. The sequence continues at coordinate 114,616 of NZ_PSZN01000017.1, read as the reverse complement.
ATCCATTTTCAAATTAAAAATAGGTTTTTATTTATTAAAATTTATCTATATTGTTTGATGATTTTTGACATATAAGAGCTTATAGGGGTATTGAATATTAAAATTTTACATTCAATTTCACATTAAAAAACCTTCCTGTTGATTTATTGGGCACAGCATAGCTAAGAGAGCTGTTAATATCCCGTATCCATTGATTACTTATGGTGTTTTTAATATCAAAAACGTTAAATATTTCTAAACCTAAAGATAGTTCTTTTAATTTCTTTAATGAGCTGCTTTTTTTTGCTTTGTTCAAACCTTGATCAACAAAAACATAAGTTAATCCTACATCGGCTCTTTTATAATCAGATAATTTAGTTTGGTATTTATATGGATCAGAAAAGAGCGGAGCTCCATTAGGTAGACCTGAAGCATAAACTAAATTTACACTGGCTTTTAATTGTGGATACTCTTTCATATAGTCCTGAAAAAATAAACCTACTTTAAATTTAGGATCTGTGGGTCTGGGTATATATCCTTTTCCATCAATATTTTCCTTAGTTCGTCCATATGAAACGGAGATCCAGGATTCTGCTCCGGGAACAAATTCTCCGTTTAAACGAGCGTCTATTCCGTAGGCATACCCTTTAGAATTGTTCTCTCCAGTATAAATGATTCTTACATTATCTACAAAATAAGGAATTAGATCATCCAGTTTTTTATAATAAATTTCAGTTGTAAGTTTAAAAGGTCTTTTTTTCAACATTGTAAACTCATAGTCATTTCCTAAAATAAAATGAACAGACCTTTGGGATTTAATATTTTCATTCAGTGAACCGTCTAATTGCATAGCTTCTTTATAAAATGGAGGTTGATAATAAAATCCTGTTGCAAACCTAAATAGCATGTCAATATCCCAATTCGGTTTTATACCTATCTGCGCTCTGGGACTAAAATCTGTTTTTCCGTTAAAATCCCAATGAGAAACTCTGATTCCTGCATTTATAAGTATACGGGTATTATTCCACATAAATTTAGTAGTATATTGTAAATATCCGTTTAGCCTATTAGAGCTTAATTTATTATTAGCATTTCTGGAATTATTTAAAATTAAATCAGAACTATCTAATTCACCGGGAAGCGAAATCGGATGAGGAATTGAATAATCTATAGAATCTATGAGCTGCCATTGATTCATTAGGTTTCTTATATCTTCATTTTGATATTTAATTCCTGCTTCCAGAATAGAGTTTACAGTAATAGAATATTGTGTTTTTAATTGAGTTCCGGTAACAAACATGTCCAAGTTATTTCTCCCATGGTCTATTTGCCCCCCGTAATTATATGAAGGGACCATTTCCCCGGTTTCGGTATCAAAATCTCGTATTAAATAACCTGAAGAAATATCATAGTATTCTTTTTCTTTAGAATGAAAAGCATATCCATCCAAAGCAAAAATCCATTTATGCATAGGTTTAAATTGCAAAGAAAAGGTTCCGTTTAAAGTTCTGTACTTATCTTTTTCTTTGCCGTTATAGGCAACGTTGATTTTTATGGGATGAGTTAAGGTACCAAATTCTACTTCTCTCGTTTTAGGTACCATTTCAAAATTATTTGAAGAATAAATACCTAAAAAAGAAATGTTCCATTTAGGGTTAAATTCATATTTCAGAAATGTTTGTGCATCAAAATACTCAGGATTAAAATTAGTATCCCCATTCATAGTATTTAAAATCATATCTGTATTTCTGTAACGAATACCTCCAATTCCTGAAAATTTTTGATTTTTATCAGCGAAACCTATAGTTGCAGCCCCCCCCAATAAACTAGCTTCTAGGATTGATTCAAATTTTTTAGGACGGCGATAATTAATATCTAAAACACTAGACATTTTGTCTCCATAACGAGCTTCAAATCCACCGGCGGAAAAATTGACGGTAGAAACCATATTTGGATTTATTATGCTCATTCCTTCCTGTTGTCCGCTTCTTACTGTAAGTGGTTTATATATTTCTACTCCATTTAAATAGACAAGATTTTCATCATAATTACCTCCTCTTACTCTGTAAAAAGAACTTAATTCATCAGCTGTACTCACAAAGGCAGTATTTAAAATTTCTTCTATCCCTCCAGAAATAGAAGGCATTTTATTTATATTTTGCACATCTATTTGTTTTGCAGTTAAATCTGAAGATTTTCGTGTTCCTTTAAAAATGATTTCAGGAATTTCTTTTTCAACAAGAGTTTTTAACGAAATGTCTAAAACTATATCATTAGATGATGCTTGAATTGGTTGGGATACAAAGTTAAAATCTGGATGTTCTATTTCAAGTGTTATATTTGTATTTTTAGGTATTGATAATGAATAGTTACCTTGGGCATCCGTAAAAGTTATGTTAGTTTTAGAAGTAAATACTTTAGCTTTTGATATAGGTGTTCCTTTTTCAGTAATTATCCTACCGGATATATTGATATATTGTCCATACATAGATATTGTAACCATATGTATGAAAAGAAAGGTTATAAATTTATAATTTTTCAAAATTATTATTATAAGTTTTTTTATTATTAGCTTTATCTGTTACGATAACTTCTACCTGATGGAGGCCGGAACTAATGCCTTCTTTTTTAAGATCGGGTATAAATAAACTGTTTAATTTATATTCATATTCAGCCAATACCCAATTTCCATCAATAAAAACATTATAATCTTTGATTCCTGAACCGGAATCTTTGATTATAAAACTCAGGCGGTTTCCTATTTTATTAGTTTTATTTAATGTAGGGCATATAATGGTTGGTGCAGTTTCATCTAATTCTAAAGAGAAAATACCTAAATCTTTAGGTTTAGTTTTATAAACTCCATTTTCAAAATTTGTTTCTAAATATTCTTTATTTTTCTTTCCAAAATTGGATGACCAAACAATCATATATTTGTCATATTTGTTTTTATCTAATATATTCCAATCAGGTGAAATGGAAAGATAATATTTTTTATGTACAGGAATAGATGAATTATGAATTTGATATTGATTATCAGCCAATTTTTGGTACGTAAAATTAAAATTTTCATAAAATGATCCTTTGTCAAATTTTAAAGAAATTTCATCTTTGGTAAAGGTAAAAGAGGTATTGTATTTTACTGAGTAATTATTCTTCACTTCAGGTATTTTAAAATCAGTACCTTTCAATGTAAAATTTCTTGTAGTTATATTTCCTGCAAAATCACCTACTTCGATTCTAATAGCATATATTTCATCGGGATAGGTTTTAAGAATACCTTTGTTTTTTTCTTGTTCATACATTTGTAATGTATTACCTGGTAATAAATAGGTTCTGTAAATCCAACTGTTTCTTTCCAAATGCTCTTTATAATCAGTAGTTGCATTTATAAAACGAGTTTCATCAAATGCATGTTTATCTGCCTGAAAATTAGAGATTAATTTATCATTTACATAGGTTTTAATAAAATAAATTCCATTGATATTAGCAGATCCATCTTGTTTATCATAAGCTTTTACCCCAAATCCTATTTCTCCGGATACAGTGTAAGTTCCGCCTTCTACTGTCAGTACTTTATTTTGATTATCATTAACCATCCCATTTATAGGATAGATCCAAACACCACTCACTTGAGGTTTAATATGATCGGGAATATCGAAACCAAATAAAAACGGATTCAGTACTTCTTCTGTTTTTGAATCTCGGACTTCAAAATGCAGGTGTGGACCTCCGGATCCTCCTGTGTTTCCACTAAAAGCTACTAAATCACCTTGTTTTACAGGTATTTCATTTGGTTTTAAATAAAAATCTACAGAATAACTTTGTTTTTTATATTGTTCTTTTCTTGCCCTTTCTTCAATTTCTCCATATAGAGAACTTAAATGACCATATACGGTTGTATAGCCATTAGGATGAGTTATATAAATAGCTTTTCCATATCCATAAGCAGAAATATTTATGCGGGAAACATAACCATCTTGAGGGGCTATGATTTTTAAACCTGTTCTTTGTTGTGTACGAATATCTAAACCTGCATGAAAATGATTATTTCTTAATTCAGCATAATTTGCAGAAAGAGAGATAGGGATTTGTAAAGGAAATATGAAATCTTTAGGGTAATTTTGAGAATATAATAAACTAGAAAAAAGAGATATTGCTATTATTATTTTCTTCATATTTATGATTTTCTTACTATATAAATCTTTTCAAAAATAAGAAATTCATTTTATTTAAATAATATAGGAATCCAATCAGTTAAAATTTTTACCTTTGATAACTGAGTATAATTTTATAATAAGTGTGATGATATTACCATTAAAAGCAAATAAATATAACTATTTTTTTTTATGTTCCTTTTTTCTTTTTTGTATACTAATTACTTTTTCATGTAAAGTAAAGGAAGAAGTTAAAAAAGAAAAAACAGGAATTATTCATCATCCTGCAGAGTTAGAAAAGAAAGCAGAGTTTGAAGATGGGGATCATCAATTTATTAAATTTTTATCTTCTAATTTAGAATATCCTCAGGAAGCAATTCATAAGAATATTCAGGGAAAAGTCATTATAAAATTTGTAGTAGAAGAAGATGGTACTATTGATAACTTTGTAGCTTTGAAAGATATAGGAGGGGGGTGTGCAGATGAAGTGATTCGTGTTTTGCTAAAAACCCAAGGTCGTTGGAATTCTGCAAAAATTAAAAGAGAACGAGTAAGGTCTTATTACTTTGTAAGTGTTGTTTTTAAAATGCCAAATGATGATTCGAAACCTTCTCTACAAGTAGATATAAAATAATCTGACATATAGATACTAATTATCTTTAAAATTTTTGGTTCATTAGTATTATTCAATTTCACCAATAAAAGAACTAGTTAATAATGAAATTTTAATTAAAAACTATCCATTTATTCAATTAAAGTTATTTGGAAATTGTAGTAAAATTTATTCAATACAGGATTAATCGAAAAAAATTATCCCCAACGTAAACAAAACGATCTAAGGTTTTAAAATTAAAAATACTTGGGTTATAAAAAATTAAAATTTGAAATAGAAGAGTCTAATATAATAGGACCTCAAATTATAAATTTTGTATTTTTTTCTTTATTAATTAAAATCCAGTTATTTTATTCCTTCGTTAACATTAAGGAAAAGAAAATTCAAAATTAGAAGGAGTTATTTTTGATTATATTTTATTTAAAGAAGTAGATTTCAGACATTGAAATGATTATAAAAAATATTTGATTTTATGTAAAAATAAATTTATAAAAACCTAAAAAAGGAATGTTAGAAGCCATGTAAAATTCATACAAAAATATCCTGTCAAAATTAAAAAAATAAATTATTTCATTACATTTGAGTACTAAAAAATAGAAAAGTTATCATGAGTAAGAAAGTAGAAATGCTTTGGAAATCAGATATTGAAATAGCGAGATCCATTCCTTTAGAACCTATTTCAAAAGTTGCAGAAAAGATAAATATACCAATAACAGAACTTATTCCTTATGGAAAATATATAGCAAAAGTCCCTTTAGAATTAAAATCAGAAGATCAAATAAAAAAATCTAAACTTATCCTGGTCACCTCTATCACTCCTACAAAAGCAGGAATAGGAAAAACAACGGTTTCGATCGGATTAGCTTTAGGGTTAAATAAAATAGGAAAAAATGCAGTTGTTGCTTTAAGAGAACCTTCTTTAGGTCCATGTTTTGGAATGAAAGGCGGAGCTACAGGAGGTGGATATTCTCAAATTCTTCCTATGGAAGATATAAACTTACATTTTACTGGCGATTTTCATGCTGTTACCTCTGCTCATAATATGGTCACTGCTCTGTTAGATAATTATTTATATCATAATCGAGGAACAGATCACATGTTAAAAGAAGTAGTATGGAAAAGAGTCTTAGATGTAAATGATAGAAATCTGAGAAATATAGTGTCAGGATTAGGCGGAATAAAAAATGGAATTCCACAAGAATCGGGCTTTGATATAACACCGGCTTCAGAAATTATGGCAATTTTATGTTTATCCCTTAATATGGAAGATTTGAAAAGAAGAATTGAAAATATATTATTAGGATATAAAGCAGACGGAAGTTTGTTTACAGTAAAAGATTTAGGAATTGCCGGAGCCATAACCGTATTGCTAAAAGATGCAATAAAGCCTAATTTAGTACAAACCAATAATAATACAGCTGCTTTTGTTCACGGAGGTCCTTTTGCAAATATTGCTCACGGATGTAATTCTATATTAGCTACTCAAATGGCTATGAGCTATGGAGAATATGTAATTACAGAAGCAGGTTTTGGTGCTGATTTGGGAGCTGAAAAATTCTTTGATATAAAATGTAGGAAATCAGGATTAGAACCTAAACTTACAGTTATAGTGGTGACCGCTCAAGGGCTGAAAATGCATGGAGGAATTAATTTGGAAAAATTAAAAGAAAAAAGTGTAGTTGGAATAATACAAGGTCTCGAAAATTTAAAAAAACATATACTTAATATGAAGTCTTTTGGGCAAAGTATAATTGTAGCTTTTAATAGATATAGTTCAGATTGGGAAGAAGAAATTGCGATTGTTAAAGAATTTTGTTATAAAAAAAAGGTAGGTTTTGCCTTAAATAATTCTTTTATAGAGGGAGCAGAGGGAGCAGCTGATCTAGCCCGGTTAGTAGTTGAAACTATAGAAACTCAACCATCGGAAAAACTGGTTTTTCCTTATCAAGATGAAGAGGATATATCTACGAAAATAGAAAAAGTAGCTAAGAAAATTTATGGCGCTTCAAAAGTCATCTTTAGTAAAAAATCATTAATTAAACTAAAGAAGATTGAAGAAACAGATATGAATTCATTTCCTATTTGTATAGCCAAGACTCAATACTCTTTTTCTGCAGATCCTAAAGCCTATGGACAAATTCGTGATTTTGAATTTGAAATTAAAGATATAGTAATCAACCGAGGAGCAGAGTTTATTGTGGCAATAGCCGGAGATATTTTACGTATGCCAGGATTACCAAAAGTTCCGCAAGCTAATAAAATTGATTGGGTACATGGAAAAATTGAGGGATTAAATTAACTAATTATTTTATTTTTAAGGATTTCTTAATTTCAGATGATGGTTGATTTAAGTTATCTGCACATAATTGCAAAGTACAGAGTGCACTATGTGCAGGTTTAAAAGTTATGTTTTATCAGGATAATCAGTATTCTAATTTTTAACAAATAAGCTATAAAAAAATGTAGAGGTTATATTTTGTATCTTCTTGTCAGGTTGTAATATTAGGTAATATTTTATCGTATCTAAAGCTTTTTATTGTTGCTTTAATTTAGATTAATGATTAATAACTAAACCTATAACAAGATATTTTTTCAATATTTTGTTAGCCCAAATATGAAATTAAAATACTTCAATTAGATTTTACACGATATCTAACAGGTATAATCAAGGTTATAATATTTAATCTGCTTTTTGACTTGCCTTTTTCCTTTTTGTAAAACGTCGAAAATTTTTCGATAACAGGAATTTCCACTGGATGTTTTTTTATTTATAATTTGTTCCTTATATAATCTTATTTTGCAGTTGGTTCTTCACAATATTTCATTGAATGTTATTTAATACATGTTTTCATGAATTGTGAAATCTACATCAATTAACGAAAATTCAACAAAATGACTATTTTCGATTTAATGTTATCATAAATCATAAGTTTTATAAATAATTATTTCTTGCTAGCTTCATGCTCACGTATAGGGATATTTTCTTTTTTCATTTGAGTAATTCCCCATTCTCTCAATTGGTTAATGAAAGGAATCAAACTATTGCTAACATCTGTAAGCCTATATTCAACCTTAGGAGGTACTTCAGGATAAACTTTTCTAAATAAAAGATTGTCATTCTCGAGTTCTCGTAAGGTTTGAGTGAGCATTTTAGTGGTAATGTCGGTTATACGCCTTTTTAGCTCTCCAAACCTTAGGACTTCATTATTATAAATATGCCATAATATTCTTCCTTTATATTTTCCTCCTATTCTTCTAAATGCATAATCTACCGCACAAACGGGTTCCTTAATATTTTTTTCCTTCATCTTATTGATAATCAATAATAGTTTATTTTAAGTAACTAAGGTACAAAAAAGTAGGTACTTGCGAATAGTAAATTAAATAAATAGTTTTGTATAAAATCTATAATATGAATAGAAGAAAAGCTATAAAACTAAGTATATTGGCCGGAAGTACAATGGTTTCACCAGCATTAATGAGCAGTACTTTAAATTATAATATTATGAAAAAAGGAAAAGAAAATGGTACTAAGTGTGAAAACCTGAAAATTAATTTAGGCAATATTTGTTTTTATATATTTTCAGATGGTTATTTAACACTAAACCAGCCCCAACCAACTTTTGCGCCAGCCATTCCTCCAGCACAATTCATGGACGAAATGGAAAAATCTCATTTAGCAAATAATATCATAAATTTTGCGATCAATGTTATGTTGATAAAGACACAAGAAAAGACGATTCTAATAGATGCAGGTATGGGTAACCATTTTGGGAATAAACAAGGTTGGTTATTGAATAATATTGAAAATGCAGGCTTCTCAAGAAACTCTATTACCGATATTTTAATTACCCATGCACATAGGGATCATGTAGGTGGACTTATCACAAATGATGTAACAATAGTTTATCCAAATGCAAAATATCATATAGCTAAAGAGGAGTATGATTTCTGGATGTCGGACAATCCGGATTTTTCTAAAAGCAAGCTAACCTTTGAGCAAAAGAATACAACTATTGATTTTACAAAAAAAGTTTTAAATAGAATTAAGGAAAAGATAGTACTATTTCATCCTGGAGATTTATTGTTTTCTTTGGTTCAGACAGAATTAGCGGCAGGACATACACCGGGACATACTATTTTTACTATATCTTCCGAAGGAAAATCGATTAAAAATGTTGTTGATGTTTTTCATTCACCTTTGCTAATTTCAAATCCGGAATGGGGAATAGAATATGACATTGACTTTGAGCAGGGCATCCATACCAGAACACAAATATTAGAAGATTGTTATATAAATAAACAATTGGTTATGTCCTCACATTTGCCTTGGCCGGGATTGGGTTATATTGACAAAAGAGACAAATATTTTTGGAGTCCGATATATTATTATACCCCAACAGAAATAAATTTGTAATATAAAATGAAATATAGAAATTAGAAATAAATAAATAAAAAAATAATTAGTATGAAAAAATTATTATTCTGATTTACAGACTTTTATTAATTAAAATTCGATCTATACTCTTTAGGGGTATATCCCACAGACTTTTTGAAAAAACGAGTAAAATATGATGGATGTTGAAATCCCAATTCGTAAGCAACCTCACTTATTGTTTTATTCATATAAGAGATACGTTCCTTTGCTATATTTATAATTTTAAGTTGAATATATTCCTGTGGTGATTTTCCGGTTTCCTTCTTTATTAAATCTCCAAAATAGTTGGGAGAAAAATGCAGTTGTTCTGCGCAATATTTTACAGAAGGTAAACCAAATTTTTTCGGTTTTTCATAAAGAAAATATTCATTCAGAAGATTCTCGAACCTAATTAATATATCCGGATTAACTCTTTTCCTTGTAATAAATTGACGATCATAAAAACGCATACAGTAATTTAGAAGTAATTCGATGTTGGAAACAATTATAGAATTACTATGCTTATCAGTAGTATTTTTTAATTCTAATTCAATTTTATTTAGGCACTCAATAAAAATACCTTTTTCTTCTTCCGAAATATGTAAAGCTTCATGAACCTGATAAGAAAAAAATGTATAACTTTGAATGTGTTTTCCAAGAGGTGTCCCATTTAGTAAGTCGGGATGAAAAAACAAAGCTTTTCCTTCAGATCTATAAAATTTTCTTTCATTTTCTTTACCTACAACTTGTCCCGGAGCAAGAAATACAAGCGTTCCCTCTTGGTAATCGTAATATTGTCGTCCATATTTTATATCTCCACAATCTCCTATTTTCAAAAAAATAGCATAAAGCCCTAGGTTTTTCTTAACGTTTTGCAATGGTTTTACCTCAGAAAAATCAACAACTGTTACCAAAGGGTGCAAAGTTTCAATACCCATGTAGACATTGCATTGGGGGATGGTTTCAAGATTAAGAATTTCATCCATTGTATAGTTTTTGACTTTTTTTAAGCAAAGATAAGGTTGCTTTTTATATCATATTATATTTTTTATTAAGATATGTAATATGTATAAGACAAAACGTAATTTACATAAGCTCAAATCGAAAAGTAACGGGTAATTTTATTTTAAATTTAATGAAAAATAATAAATAAAATAATCGGAATTAAAAAATATACATGCTATCCTTTAATTTTTGATTAGGTATAACAGATATTCTTAAATAAATTAAGATAAAATAATGATGAAAAAAGTAACATTTAAAAATAACCAACATGAAATGGCAGGAATAATTTTTTTTCCTGAAAACTTTGAAGAAAATAAGAAATATCCGGCTGTTGTAATATCTTCACCGGCGGGAGCAGTTAAGGAACAATCTCCTTCTTTGTATGGTAGAAAATTGGCAAATAAAGGATTGATAGCACTAGCCTTTGATACTTCACATCAAGGAGAAAGTGGAGGAGAGCCTAGAAACCTAGAAAATCCATCGGAGCGAGTTGAAGATATAAAATGTGCTATAGATTATTTAACGACATTACCATACATTGATACGGAACGGATTGGAGCTTTTGGTCTATGTTCAGGAGGAGGTTATGCTTTTAATACAGCTATGGCAGATCGAAGGATTAAAGCGGTTGCAGGAGTGAGTCTTTCAGATCCCGGAGCATGGATTCGCGAGGGAATTGATGGAAATATTTCCGTAGAGAATCAAATTAAATTCTTAGCAGAGGTATCCAATCAACGCACTTTTGAAGCAAATGGAGCAGCCCCGATCTATGGTGAATTTGTTCCGGAAAATATAACAGATGATATGTCTGTTACTTTAAAAGAAGCACACGATTATTACAGAACTCCAAGAGGGCAATACCCAACATCGGAAAATAAAGTTTTAATGACCTCAATTGATAAAATTATGATGTTTGATACATTTCGATTCGTAGAACGTTTTTTAACACAGCCAATGTTAGTGATTGTAGGTAGTAAATCTGAAACTTATCACTATTCCCAAGATTTATATGAAAGAGTAGCTTCAGCTAACAAGGAATTATTTGAAATTGACAATGCATCACACGTCGATTTATATGATATTACAAATTATGTAGATAAAGCAGTAACGAAATTAGCTGATTTTTTTAATAAAAGTCTTTAAAAGAATTTTAATATTATGAAGGTTCTCACTAAATAATTTTTTTTCAATTCAAAATAAGATTATTTTTTTGTTATTCCTAAAAATCGTAGATAAAATGTTGATTTTCCATTTTTACATACTGTGAAATGTTAAACATATTCACTTATTTTATATCCAATGTTAAGAATTTAAATTACAATCTAAAATATTATTAAGTTTCATTCAAACATAATTAGATAGTCCTAATCTAAAATATAACTAGAAATGACATAATAAATAGTTTTGATTTTTTAACTTTAGCACATGCAAGATATAGATTCTTTATCCGATTTTTACAATAAATTAATCCAACGCGTAGAAATTAAATCAGATGGAGATGGTTTAGGACATTTCAATATCTTTCCTAGACATTATTGCTCGTCCACATCCTCATTCCACCGTCGTGATTTTTTCAAAATATCCTTTATTAGTGAAGGCACGGGTATTATTCATTATATCGACGAGAATATTATTATTGACCGTCCCGCTTTATTTTTTTCGAATCCCTTAATACCTCATTGGTGGGAAGCTACTTCTGTGGAACAATTGGGCTGGTTCTGTGTTTTTACCAAAGAATTTATACAGTCTGAAGGACATTCTTTCTCAGTTAATGATTACCCTATGTTCAGAATGGGCGAAAATCCTGTGGTTTTTCTGGATAATAGTACGGTTGAGGATGTTTCTTATATATTCCGGAAAATGGCTATGGAAATGGAATCAGATTATGTTTTTAAGTACAGCAAGCTACGAAACTATTTGCAGTTAATTGTTCATGAGGCACTTAACCATTACCCGGCAATAGATTCACACAATAAACAAATAAATGCGGCTTACCGTATTTCATATCTTTTTTTAGAATTATTGGAAAAGCAATTTCCAATTGAAAACTCAGATTACCCGATGAAATTACGTACTGTTCATGATTTTGCTTCTAGCCTTTCCATACATGAAAACCACTTAAATAGTGTAGTGAAAGAAATTACGGGCAAAAATCCTTCGCAACATATAGCATCACGTATCATACAAGAAGCCAAATCTCTGCTTAAATATACTGATTGGTCGATCTCAAGTATTGCTTACAGCTTATTATTTGAATATCCGTCTCACTTTACAAGTTTCTTTAAAAAAAATGTAGGGATGACTCCTAAAATTTATAGGGATAAAAATATTTGATTTTTATAAGAACCCCTTTGATTTTTCTTAAATGTAACCCTAATTCTGTGTATAACTTTGGGTTACCTTAACATATATAAAGATATTAAATTATGAAATTTCGAAAATTAGGCAGAACTAATGTACCGGTTTCTGCGATTGGTTTAGGTTGCATGGGAATGACAAACGTTTATGGTACAAGAAATGACGATGAAAGTATTGCTACTCTTTATAAAGCTCTGGATCTAGGTATAAACTTTTGGGATACAGCCGATTTCTATGGCAATGGTGAAAATGAAAAACTTATCTCTTCTGTTTTGAAGCAGAACAGGGATAAGATATTTATCGCTACAAAGTTCGGCTTCAAATTTACCGGAGAGAGCCATTTGGCTAGTACTTTCGATGGTTCACCCAAATGGATGAAACAAGCGATAGAAAAGAGTCTAAAAAGATTGAATGTCGACTATATAGACCTCTATTATTCTCATAGGGTAGATCCGAATGTTCCGATTGAAGACACCGTGGGGGCAATGGCTGATTTAGTGAAAGAAGGTAAGGTAAGGTTTTTAGGTTTATCGGAAGCCTCTGCTAAAAGTATACGAAAAGCTAATTCTGTACATCCGATCGCAGCTTTGCAAAGTGAATATTCTTTACTGACTCGTGACCTTGAAAATGAAATTTATCCAACAATTACTGAATTGGGTATTTCTCTTATACCTTTTTCTCCGCTGGGGAGAGGTATGTTTACTGAAAATTTTGACGTTTCTTCTTTTGCAAAAGATGATATCCGGTTTCAATTTCCACGTTTTCAGGGCGAACACCTGTTAAATAATCAAAAATTGATGAAAGATCTATCAGAATTTGCTTCAAGTAAAAATATCAATGTAGCACAATTAGCTTTAGCTTGGATTTTAGCTAAAGGTGAGAATATTATACCGATTCCCGGAACTAAAAAACGCAAATATCTAGAGATGAACGCACAGGCTGTAGAGGTTGTTTTAAGTAATAATGACATTGCCAAAATAGAATCTATTATTGCTAAATATCCTAATACAGGAGATCGTTATACTTCTGTAGCCATGAAACTTGTAAATAATTAAATACATGGACAGGCTTAAAAAATGAATTTGTAATTATTATTGATTGAAGTTAACTAAGAAAAAAAAAGAAAATTATATGTAAAATCGGGTTAAATATTGCTTATCTCTAAATAATAAATTTGTAAAATAAAAAAAGAACAAATCCTTATCTTTGAACTCGATATAGAAATATGGATATAAACAAATTATTTTCAGATAAACGAACCGGAACCCAATATAAATCACATAATAAAAAAAGTGATCCGCGAAGTGAGTACCAGCGAGATTTTGATCGGGTAATATTCTCTACCTCATTTCGCAGATTGCAAAATAAAACCCAGGTATTTCCTCTTCCCGGAAGTGTTTTTGTACATAATCGGTTGACCCATTCCTTAGAAGTAGCCTCCGTAGGTCGTTCTTTAGGTAGTGAAATAGGGAATTATATTGCCGAAACATTTGCCTCAGAATTGACGGAAGAAAATAAAGAGCTGTTTAAACATAGCTTGTATAATGTAATTTCCACAGCTTGTTTATGCCATGATATTGGCAATCCGGCTTTTGGACATTCGGGAGAAGATGCCATAGCCAGTTATTTTTCCAGAAATGAGGGGATCTTGAAAGATAAATTTACTCAAAAACAATGGCTAGATTTCCTTAATTTTGAAGGTAATGCTAATGCAATTAGAGTACTTACTCAACAACAGAATGGTAAATCAGAAGGAGGCACTATGTTAACCTTTTCTACCTTAGCTTCCATTGCTAAATACCCTTGTGAATCTATAGCTAAAAATAAAAAAATACTACAACAAAAAAAATTTGGTTTTTTTCAGTCAGAAAAAGAAGTATTTGAGGCTATAGCAAAAGAAACAAGTATGATAAAAGTAAGTGATGACCCTAAAGTATACCTTAGGCATCCCTTTGTTTGGTTGGTAGAAGCCGCAGATGATATTTGCTATAACATTATCGATTTAGAAGATTCTCAGCGTTTAGGTTTTATTAATGCACAGGTATGCGAAGAATTATTACAGCAAATCATTACCGAAATGCAAGGAAATGCAAAATGGGAAAGGGTAAGCAAAAAATTAAATAATATTACCGATAAAAACGATCGGATATCATTTTTACGAGCCGTTTCTATTGGAGTATTAATTAACCGAACAGTAGAATTGTACAAACAGAATTTCGAAAAAATACTTTCCGGAGATTTAGAAATATCTATTTTTGATCAGATCAAAGGCGAAAGTAAAGCCATTCAGATAATAGAAGACTTTTCCATAGAACATATATATAATCACCGGTCGGTGGTCGAAATTGAAAATGCCGGGTATAACGTAATGTATGAATTGCTGGATCATTTCATTCCATCAATAATGAAATCAGAAAATGAAAGACGAGAATACGAGAAAAAAGCCGTTAAACTTATTCCCCGTCAATCCATATATGAAGAAGGTACCGAATATGAAAGAGTATTGGGAGTGCTAGACTTTGTATCAGGAATGACGGATAATTATGCTACAGATTTATATCGTAAAATTAAAGGAATTGATATTGGAATGACTTTGTAAAAAATACATATTTTTGTATTGTTGTAAATGGAGAAAGATGTTTAAGATATGCAGATTTCAGAAGAAACATTAAAAGAATTAGAATTTAGGAAAATAGTAGAAGAAATAGCTCCTTATTGTCATTCCGAAAAGGCAAAAGAAACCATTTTGTCTCTCTGTCCGCTTAAAAAAGATAAAATAAAAAGAGAACTAAACCTTGTAAATGAATATTTAGGAAGTTTTTCAAATGAGAATTTTATTCCTTTTCGTGAATATGATGATATAGAAACGGAACTCAAAATGCTTCAGATTGAAAATTTTATTTTGGAAGCAAGGTCTTTTCATAAAATTCGAAATTTGTCACAATTAGTGAATTCATTGATCGTTCACTTTGAAAAATTTAAAGACTATTTTCCTACTTTACACCGGCAATTATCTTCTATAGAGTATACCAAAGAAATTATAAGTTTAATAAATAAGGTTTTCAATCGTTTTGGAGAAGTAAAAAACGATGCCACTCAAAATTTACAAAATATACGTTCTCAAATTCAGGAGATAAGAAAGAATATACAGGAAAATTTTGATAAAACCCTTACACATTTTTCACAAACAGGAGTATTAGACGAAATAAGGGAAAGTGTTATAGATGATCAAAGGGTTTTAGCCGTTAAATCAGCATTAAAAAAATCAGTAAAAGGAAGAATATTAGGGTTTTCAAAAACAGGTTCCATATGTTTTATATTGCCCGAATCGGTAATTCAGCATAATGTAAAATTGCTGGAATGGGTAAATCAGGAAAAAAAAGAAATAGAAAAAATACTTTTCAATCTAACGCAAAATATTCTTGAATTTTATCCATTATTACAACAATATCAAAACTATATCTATGCTTTAGATGTTATTCAGGCCAAGGCAAGATATGCAGACAGTATCAATGCCGTATTACCCGAAGTTAGTGATACCCAGGAAGTAAATTTAATAAATGCTTACCATCCCATATTATACTTAACCAATAAAAGAGAAAAAAAACATACTATACCTCAAACCTTAACACTGAATAAAGATATTCGAATTTTATGTATCTCAGGACCTAATGCCGGCGGGAAAAGTATCACTTTAAAAACGGTAGGCCTTCTTCAGTTAATGATTCAAAGCGGAATTTTAGTACCTGTACATCCTAAATCTAAAATGGGTTTTTTTAATAAAATATTAACCGATATAGGAGATAATCAATCTATAGAAAACCAATTAAGTACTTATAGCTCCCGATTGAGAAAGATGCAGCAAATTATAAAACAGGCAGATTCTCAAACTTTGTTATTAATTGATGAGTTTGGAACAGGTTCCGATCCCGAGTTGGGGGGAGCTTTGGCTGAAGCCTTCCTGGAATATTTCTACGATAAAAAATCTTTTGGAATCATTACTACTCATTACACAAATATAAAACTTCGGATTGAAGAGCTAAAGCATACTCAAAATGCATCAATGCTATTTAATGAAAAAACTTTGCTTCCTATCTATAAGCTGGAGATAGGACAAGTGGGAAGTTCTTTTACTTTCGAAGTGGCCGAAAAAAATAAAATTCCTAAAGAAATCATACAAATAGCTAAAAAAAAGATAGAGAGAGATAAAGTAAATTTAGATAAAACGATTGTACGTTTACAACAAGAAAAATATCAGGTAGAAAAGTTAAAAGGAGACTTAAATAAACAAATTGATCATTCGGCAGAAAAGAAAAAAGAGCTTTCAAATACACTAAACAGCTATAAGCAAAAGTTGGTAAGCTTTCAAAAACTATATGATGAGGAAACTAAATTAAATCAGTTAGGACAAAAATTTGAAAAGTACATAGATGCCTATTCTCGGGGGAAAAGTAAAAGAGATATTATTAAAGAATTTACAAAAGTTCTGGAACAGGAAAAATATAAAAAGACCCAAAGTACAGAAGTAGAAAAAATCCAGACCAAAAAACAAAGAAATAAAATTAAATCGGAGCTTAAAAAAGAAGAAATCAAAGAAGAATTGGAACAAACCAAGGCCGAAGAGGTTAGGACCACCGTAGATAGGGCAAATAAATGGATGAATGAGGGGAAAAGAGTTCGTATAAAAGGAAGCTCCAGTTCTGCAACCATAGATAAAATAGAAGGTGAAACGGCATTTTTAAATTATGGATTGTTTACCACTAAAATTTCTGTGTACGAAATAGAAAAAATATAAGATTGATTTATTATTAATCTTGTGTGTAGGTTATTTAATAATTAGGAACTTGGGAAGGTGAATTTTCGTTTACTTTTTCTCGTTGAATTTTATTTCTATAATATTCCTGAGCTGCATAATATTTATCAGTAGTCATATCTAATTCAATTTTCCCCGAACGTCCGTTTATAAAAATAAATCTTTGAGGAGGATTATATCCATAGTTATAAGATTCGGGCGCTTCCTTTACTCGTGGATCGGGTTGATAATTTTTTAAAGATTCATTATTTAGACTATAAGAAACCATATATTTAGGATAATCATAAGGGTCATCTTTATTCCAACCTCTTACCACATCTATATACTGGCGTTTGCCATATTCTTTTTCCAGATCTACATGATAGTCTTTCTTTATTTTATCTATTACCTGAGTATAAGTAAAAAGATAGTTTTCATCTTCACTTCTTTGTCTTATAATTTTTTTATCCTTATTATAAATCTTCCAATCGTTTAATAATAAAGAATAGAAATATATCCCACCTCCTCGATAAATTCCAATTTCTTTATCATATAATTTTACTAAATTATAAGGGCTTTTATTTTTTCGAACATTTATTTGGTAATAATCAGATCGCCATATTAGTTCAACCTTTGTACTGTCTTCTAAATAAACTACTCCATTATTTTGGCTTCTATTCTCCTTAAACCATTGAATATCGAGTCTTTGTAGGGTGTCTACAGTGGGAATTAAAGAAACATCTTGTGCATAGGTAAGCAGGCAACCAAGAAAGAATAAGGGATAAATAAAAAATCGGAATATACGTAAATACATTTTAGTAGTTAGGAAGTTTGGAAGGTGAATTTTCGGTTATTTTTTCTCGTTGAATTTTATTTTTATAATATTCTTGAGCTGCATAATATTTATCAGTAGTCATATCTAATTCAATTTTCCCCGAACGTCCGTTTATAAAAATAAATCTTTGAGGAGGATTATATCCATAGTTATAAGATTCGGGAGCTTCTTTTACTCGTGGATCGGGTAGATAATTTTTTAAAGCCATATTATCTAAACTATAAGAAACCATATATTTAGGATAATCATAAGGGTCATCTTTATTCCAACCTCTTACCAAATCTATAAACTGACGTTTTCCAAATTCTTTTTCCAGATCTACATGATAGTCTTTCTTTATTTTATCTATTACCTGAGTATAAGTAAAAGGGTAATCTTGATTTTCATTTTTATATATTTTTAATTTACCTGTTTCATCATAAACTTTCCAGGGAGAAATTCTCAGATTATAAAAAAATACACCACCCCCTCTGTATTCTCCAGATGATTTATCATATAATATTGTTAAAACATATGGGCTATCTTTTTTCTTTATGTCTTTCCTAAATTGATTGATTTGTTGGATTAATTTTATCTTAGTACTGTCTTCTAAATAAACTACTCCATTATTTTGGCTTCTATTCTCCTTAAACCATTGAATATCGAGTTTTTGAAGGGTGTCTACAGTAGGAATTAAGGAAATATCTTGTGCATAGATAAGCAGGCCACCAAGAAAGAATAAGGGATAAATAAAAAATCGGGATATAGGTAAATACATTTTAGTAGTTAGGAACTTGGGAAGGTGAATTTTCGGTTATTTTTTCACGTTGAATTTTATTTTTATAGTATTCTGCAATCGCATAATATTCATCAGAAGCCATATCCAGTTCGGTTTTTCCTGTTCTGCCATCAATAAAAATATATCTTCGGGGCGTATTATAATAATAATTGTTAACAGGAAG
Organism: Apibacter adventoris; assembly: GCF_002964965.1. Lineage (NCBI taxonomy): Bacteria > Pseudomonadati > Bacteroidota > Flavobacteriia > Flavobacteriales > Weeksellaceae > Apibacter > Apibacter adventoris. The sequence continues at coordinate 95,519 of NZ_PSZN01000017.1, read as the reverse complement.
AGAACCTCCCACGCGAGGGTCCGGGTGGTAATTTTTGAGTTCTTCGGGAGTAAGAGTATAAACAACTACATAGGCAGGATAATCATAAGGATTTTTTTTATCCCAACCTCTGCGTACATCGATATATTCCCTTTTCCCATATTCTTTTTCCAGATCTACATGATACTCTTTCTTTATTTTATCTATTACCTGAGTATAAGTAAAAGGGTAATCTTGGTCATAGTTTTGATTGTTTATTAATTCATTATTTATATCATAATCTTTCCAATTACCTATTCTACAAGAATAAAAATATATACCCCCCCCTTGATAAATACCAATTTTTTTATCATAAAATTTCATTAATTTATAAGGACTATTTTTTTTTCTTATATCTTCTCTATAAAAATCAGGTTGCCATATTAATTTAATCTTAGTACTGTCTTCTAAATAAACTACTCCATTATTTTGGCTTCTGTTCTCCTTAAACCATTGAATATCGAGTTTTTGTAGGGTGTCTACAGTGGGAATTAAAGAAACATCTTGTGCATAAGTAAGCAAAAAACCAAGAAAGAATAGGGGATAAATAAAAAATCGGGATATAGGTAAATACATTTTAGTAGTTAGGAGCTTTGGAAGGTGAATTTTCGGTTATTTTTTCACGTTGAATTTTATTTTTATAGTATTCTGCAATCGCATAATATTCATCAGAAGCCATATCCAGTTCGGTTTTTCCTGTTCTGCCATCAATAAAAATATATCTGCGGGGCGTATTATAATAATAATTGTTAACAGGAAGAGAACCTCCCACGCGAGGGTCCGGGTAGTAATTTTTGAGTTCTTCGGGAGTTAGAGTATAAACAACTACATAGGCAGGATAATCATAAGGATTTTTTTTATCCCAACCTCTGCGTACATCGATATATTCCCTTTTACCAAATTCTTTTTCCAAATCTACATGATAGTCTTTCTTTATTTTATCTATTACCTGAGTATAAGTAAAAGGATAATCTTGACTATCATCACTAAATGTAACCCATTTTTTTAAATCTACATGAAAACCTTTCCATTTTCCAATTTGTATATTAAAAAAATTAAGTCCACCACCCATATATTTACCGCTTTTTTTGTCATAAAGTACCGTTAAGACATAAGGACTATTTTTTTTTCGCAAATTTTTTCTATATGAATTATTTTGCCATATAAGTTCTACCTTTGTACTGTCTTCTAAATAAATAATCCCTCCGTTTACATCCTCATTTTTCTCAAACCATGAAATATCAAGTCTTTGTAGGGTGTCCACAGTAGGAATTAAGGAAACATCTTGTGCGTAGGTAAGCAGGTAACCAAGAAAAAATAAGGGATAAATGAAAAATCGGGATATAGGTAAATACATTTTAATAATTAGGAAGTTTGGAAGGTGAATTTTCGTTTACTTTTTCTCGTTGAATTTTATTTCTATAATATTCCTGAGCTGCATAATATTTATCAGTAGTAATATCGAATTCAATTTTCCCCGAACGTCCGTTTATAAAAATAAATCTTTGAGGAGGATTATATCCATAGTTATAAGATTCGGGCGCTTCTTTTACTCGTGGATCGGGTAGATAATTTTTTAAAGATTCATTATCTAGACTATAAGAAACCATATATTTAGGATAATCATAAGGGTCATCTTTATTCCAACCTCTTACCACATCTATAAACTGGCGTTTACCATATTCTTTTTCCAGATCTACATGATAGTCTTTCTTTATTTTATCTATTACCTGAGTATAAGTAAAAGGGTAATCTTGATCATAGTTTTGATTGTTTATTAATTCATTATTTATATCATAATCTTTCCAATTACCTATTCTACAAGAATAAAAATATATACCTCCTCCTTGATAAATACCAATTTCTTTATCATAAAATTTCATTAATTTATAAGGACTATTTTTTTTACGTATATCTTCTCTATAAAAATCAGGTTGCCATATTAATTTAATCTTAGTACTGTCTTTTAAATAAACTTCTCCATTATTTTTGCTTCTATTCTCCTTAAACCATTGAATATCGAGTTTTTGTAGGGTGTCTACAGTGGGAATTAAGGAAACATCTTGAGCATAGGTAAGCAGGCAACCAAGAAAGAATAAGGGATAAATAAATAATTGGCGCATGGTTTTTTATTATTTATTTCTACATCAAATATACAGTTTTTATCTTAAATTTCAATAGCGGGATTAATTATTTTCCACTGCCAGTAAAAAGAGGTGTATGGGGTAGGAGAATAGTCCATCAGGTTGAGGGTCGTATTCGGTTTAAACACAAACTTTTTATTAGGGTTTAGCCGGTAGAGGCTTTCGGCTTTTCCGGTTTGGCTTCCATACATTCCGTCTTTCTTATTGATAAAGGTATGTGCCAGCCCCAGGGCATGGAGGCATTCGTGGCTTGGGGTATTGGCAGGAAAATTAGAATCCAGCTGTATTTTAAACATCAGCACCCATTTGTTTTTGGGGTGGGTAGAACCTTTAGTTTGCTTTCCGTTGCAGTTTAACCCCAGGGCAAAGAAATAAACCGCTTCTCCTACCGGGTACAGACTGTATTTGGGTTTTCCGTTTTCTTCTTTAGCTTCGGCTAATGCCCGATATAAGCGCTCGTGCACCCCGCCATCTTCTTTACGGATTTCTTTATCTACTGTATTATCATCTATACAATAGCCTCCGGTTTTAAAATCGGGGTTATGGGTCAGGTCCAAAGCCTGATCTTCCCTGAATTGTTCCCATTCGGGAAGAAGGAGAAACTGGTGCAGATAATACAGATACCGGATATTTGAAGGCTGGAATTCACCCATTTGTTTTTCTCTATTGTTTAAAATATTCATTATCGTATCTACCAATACAATTTTTTGCCTTTGTATATAGGCTTCGCTGTTGGGTAGGGCAATAACCCTTCCTGCCAGTTGCGGCACGGGGTTTCCTGCATAGAGTGCCCAAAGGCTGATTTTCTGGGGTTCGGAAAAGCTTTTTTTGCAGCTAAGTTCCAGTACTACATTAGAAACCAATCCTTCGTAATAAGGAGTAAAAGCCAAAGAGGAAAAATCTACGGAGTTATACCTTTCATTATACTCTTTCCAGTTAGTATCAAAATAAGGGTTTTTGCTAACCAGTATTTTCTCGGGTTTTTTGCCTGCCACGTCTATATACAGGTTAAAAGCCGCACGAAATGGAGGAGAGACATAACCATCTTTTCCTTTCATTTTTTCGTCCTGTTTTCGGCTGGTTTCTTCATCAAACAGAGCCAGATAAGGGATATAGTATTTTTCTGTTTTATATTTGCGGCTCAGCTCCAGTTGCTTATAGGTATTACGGTAGGCTTGCAATGCTTCTTCCTGCCCAGAGTAGGGCGTGGTATTTCCTTGAGCATCTATGCTTTTTATGCCATTTTGCAGCAGGCTTTCTATCTGCACGGGAGTATGAGATACCCAGGGAATGACTTCATGCTGCTGGTACCAGTCAAAGCCGAATTGCCCATTGTAAACCTCATATTCTTTTCCGGCTATTTTTACTTTGGAGGCAGTGGTGCTTTCCATATTCACTAACGGGCGAAGTTCTACAAGGGTAGTGCCTGTGGTTTCTTCCTGTTCAGGATGGGGGTCGGCCTTTCCGAATATAATTTCCGGGGCTTCCTGTATCACTTTTTTAGCTGTAAAGGTTATATCTCCCTTAGCATATACATGATAGTTACCCTTGGTATATTCGGTAATTTTTCCTCCCGATAGTCGTATTCTCATGGCTGTAGAGCTACAATTGGGTTAAAATAATTGGTTTTTTTCATTGCTGTTATTTTTTAAAACACTTTGGGAGTTATGTTTGATTTCCTCATCGCAATAGGTATCTATTCGGTCTTTGCTGATAATTTTTCTTTTATTTTCAGTATAAGATTCAATATCTCCGCTCACTTCCTCCTTCATCATACCAAAGATTTTTAATAGGTAGTTCATTCCCGTTCTCAGTAAGCTATTTCCTCCTACATTTGTGTTCATATCCTGTCCGGCCACAATATTTATGTCTCGTTGGACATTTATGTTAATATTTCTGCCGGCATTCAGGGTAATGTCTTTCAGTGCCTCAATATTCAGGCAGTCTCCCTGGCTGTCTATATGGAACTTGTTTCCCTTAGTATCTGCCAGGGTAATATTTTTAAATTCCTCAAACTCCAGATAATGCCCACTATGAGTTTTAATTACCTTAAAGCGATTGTCGGGGGTATAAAATCCGCTGATTTCCTTTCCGTTGTAGCGGGTTCCCAATACATAGGGCCTTTCGGGATTATGATCTTCAAAGCCAATAAGTACCTCTTCTGCGATTTCGGGAATAAAATAAAAGCCTTTTCCGGCTCCTCCGTGGGGTTGCATCTGACGAATCCACGGACTTTGTTCGTTGGCAGACTGCCAGGCAAATCGTACCCGGATTCGTCCCATCCCTTTCGGGTCTTTGTTATCGGTAACCACTGCCGGCTGGGTTTCGCATACCGCCTGCGGAATTTCTTCTACCGGAACTACTTCCAGGTCTTTAGGAATAGCTTTTAAACGGTTATAATAGCCTTCTCCATCTTTAAACTCATGGGAAATTTCAATGATTTTATAAGATTCCAACGGCACATTTCCGTCTTTGAATATCTTATGTCCCGCAATCCATCCATGAAGCTTTATAATATCGCCCAGCCGTAAATTAGGATTTTGGGTTTTCATCTCTACCACTGCTACGTTTTTGTTTTCCAATTGCTTCCTTCTAACTGCGCGGTTCAACTCCCGATTATCTGCCTCGGAAAAGCTGCCGGCATAATGTTTTTGGGGGTTGGTAGTAAAGATTTTTTCTGAGGTTTCCTGAGCAAACTGCTGAAAAGGATTTTTGCTTGGCTGCAAACTGTTTTCTTCGCTGTGCACTTTTAGGTTTTCTGCTCGGTTATAGTCATAAGCGGTATATTCGAAAGCTTGGGGAGCCAACTTCATTTGCAGGCGGTATTCAAAGAAATCCTGCTCTTCAAAAAGCTCTACGGTTTTTCCTCCCCAACCGCCCAATACGATTTGCTTTCCGTTGTAAAAGAGGTTTTCACCATATCGGGCACACAAACTGCGTAAAAACTGCCAGTCGCTCTGGTTGTATTGTACTATATAGGGTAGTTTATCTTCTGCATGGGGGCGCAGATCTCCCTGCACACGGTCTGTGGGGTAGCCGGCCAATATCCGGCTCATAATTTCGGAAAGGTTCTGGTTTTCAAAACTGCAGCAGTTTTCCCCGTTATCCAACAATATAGTAGGGGAAGAGCCTATAAGCACTATATGGGAATAGCCGTCTATGCGGCGGTTTTCTATTTCGGTTATGATTCCGGTAAAGAGATAAGTAGAGATACCCAATTGTTTAAATTGTATAGTGCAGCGTTTTCCTAATACGTATTTGCTGTTAGATAGCGGATAGGCAGAGGTTTCTGCAAATTCTTCGCTGGGGCAGAGAATCTCGAAACGGTCGTGCCGGGAGATTTTAGAATCAATAGACAGGGAAAAGTGGCTATGTTTAAGTATTTCTTCACCACCTACGGTCACGGTGGCATAAATAATGTGAGAACCATCCAAGTCTTTTTCACGACTGGCTCCGTAAACTACCTGGCTGGAAAGTTGTTTGCGTTTTTTTATAATATCAGGAGGAATAAGGTAGGAGTCAGTTCCGGGAATACGGTATTGTTCGTCTTCGGGAGTAATAAAATCAGACATTAGATATGTATTTAATAAAAATTATTATTATTTATATATGTACAAAAATATAAATTATTTTAATATAATACGGTTTTAAATCGTGTATTTTTGTTTATTTTATTATAAATGTGTATTTTTGTTATGATAATTAAACATAAATATATTTTGTCGAAATGGTTATTTATAAGGTTTCGGGATAGGTAATTTATCATAAACCTAAGCTGAAAAGTTTAGGAACGTTGCAGACAATGGAAATGGATGGTTGAGGAAAAAAATTATTGCATCAATTCTATTTTGACTCGGATATAACCAATAAGTAGATTAAATTTAGGAAAGTATAGAAGCAGACAGAAAATAAAAAAATCAAATAAATTTTTGAAAATAAAAACCAGGCATTTTATCTTTTAATTAGTCTTTCTTAGAATTATAATATTTCTGTTTCTTAAACTATAAAACGTTTTTTTAATTCGGGAGTAGGTATCATACATTGGTCTTTTTTACCAAACCATTTGTATCGGTTTTTAGCTATATAATCATATACTATGTTTCGTAAGCATGCAGGCAATATTATAAAAATATACAAAAGATTATAAGGAAACCCCATTTGCAAGGCAATCTTTAAAGCAGCAGTACTTTTTATATAATAAGCTTTATTGGGTTCATAAAGAATAATAGAATTCCAATGATCTATAGATAGGTTTCTTTCCTTTAAAAAATTAATCCCGAATTCTGATTGTAAAGATGCAAATTTAAATTTTTCTTTTTGGTCATGTTTAATTACAAACTTTACAGTAGAATTACATAAATTACAAATTCCATCAAATAAAATAAGGTATTTCATTCGGAAATTAGTTAATGTAAAAAGCTGTTTTCTTTAAACATTTCTTCATATTGAGGAAGTTGTTTAACAATAAAATTTTTACAAAATTTCTGCAATTGAGGATAGAATTGTAAAAATTGTTTTTCGATATTTTTTTCTTTTAAATATATCTCTTTTAGGGAGTTACTCATGTTAGAATGAAACTTAGACTTTTTACTTAAATTGTAGAGCGTCCATTCTATACCTTCAAAAGTTTTATATTTTTCGAACCAGTCATCCTTGATCATAGAAGAAAGAAATCCATTTAGCCTTTGAGGAAACAATAATTCTTTACTTTGAACCAATTCATAACATTTCTGTTTAAAATATTCAAATTCATCTTCACAAAACAAATGCCAGTTCTTAATTAAAAAATAATCATAAATAACATCTGTAATTATAGGGGCAAATTTTCCATAAGAATTATGAAAAATACTTGTAGTTTGCTTTACAATAGGATGAAAATCGGTATAAGTATCAATATTTCGGTGCAATAAAATTCCTGCCGCTATAGATTGAGGGTAATTTTGATAATCTTTTCCTCGTACCACTTCGCCCAAAACATTACCTACTTGTATATCTGTAATGTTATACGATAGTAATTGATGGGCTACTATGTTCATACGTTATTTTTTATATTATATATTTAAGTTAATATCAGGATTGATTTGTTTTGTACTGTTTTTTGGAAAAATACAATATTTTTCTTTCATCAGCTCTTTTATTTTGGGATTCAATTTTAATGCCATCTTTAAATATAAATCACTCTTTTTCTCATTCTTTAATAAGTAATAACAATTGCTTAATTGAAAAAATAATTCTGCGCGGTTAAAATTTTTAAAGCTTTTATGCAATATATTGGCAGCTTTAGAATAGTCTCCTAAACTGATCAGTATTTCGGAATATCCTAACCAGTTATACATATGATCGGGCTCTAAATCTAATATAATTTCAAAAGATTCGGATGCTTCTTCAAATTTTCCCAATTGGATATTTATGTAAGCATATTTTTTCCAGTAACTCACATTTTTAGATTCAATATCTAATGCTTTGTTTATATAGTGTAGGGCTTCTTCATTATTTCCCAATGTGTCATGAATGTTGGAAATTTCAAACCAGGCTTTATCAAATTGAGGGTCCTCTTTTACGGATTTTTGAAATGATTTTAATGCTAATATGGGCTTATTCAGTTTAATATATGCTTGTCCTATTTTAAAAAGAGTAAAAGCTGCTGTATCATCAAAACCTAAAGATTCCTCATAAATTTCTATAGCTTTTTCCCAATTATCTAATTTTTCGTAACAAAAGGCTTTTTGGGTATATCCGGCAATGCTTTTAGGATTAATTATAATAACATAATCAAAAGCATGTAATGCATTTTTATATTGGTTAAGATTTAAATATTGTAAACCTAATTGAAACCAACTTTCTTCAGAATAAGGGTTAATATCAATGAATTTTTTTAAAAAATTAATACATTCTGAATTTTGATGTAAGATTTCAAAACAATGTATACAGGAAAATAAAGAAAATTCATCATTAATATTATATTCCAGGGCTTTTTTATAAGCATTCAAAGCTAAAGAAGGCTCATTAATTTCTAAAAATTCGTTTCCTAAACAATTATAAATATAATCTTCGTCTTCTTCATTCTGTAAAGCTTGTGTATAAAAATCGATTGCTTTATGAGGAAATTTTCTTAAAGACCAGTATTTAGCCGTAGCAATGATATAATCTGTATCTGTATAACATAAATCCTTCAAATATTCAATTAAATTGTAGGCTTTATGAAGATCTTCAATTCCTACGAAATACTCCAGTTGTTTAATTTTAATATCTATATTTGAAGGGTATTGTTCGAAAGCAACATTCAACGCTTTGAGGGCATATTCATAATCATAAATATCCAGATAAAATGAAATAATCTCACAAAATTCATCAGAATCAAAATATCCAGATTCATTTTTTTCCATCATTTCTTCAAACCGATTGACTAATTCATTATCAAAAAATTCTTCCACGTTATTAAGCTTCTATTTTAAAATATATGTAAAAATACATAAAAAAATAATTTATAAAAAGCAAATCGAATTATAATTTATTCACAAAAACTTAACATAGAATAAAAAGTTAAATTATTCGTATAGAAATTCAATTTCTTTTATTTTAAATTTTTCAATTAATTTGTTTTCAAGTTCCAGTAGTAAAAGCCCATCTTCATCCACACCTTTAATCCTACCTTTAACTATAGAATTTTTAATTTTAAAAGACATGATTAAATTTTTACCAAATAGATAATTATTATAAGTTTTATAAAGATATTCGCTATGATCTAATAAAGAGTAATTTTCTTTAAAGTTAATTAATAAATGATTTACCAGGCTTGAGAGAGAGTAACTTTTAGATGTAAGAAGAGAAAGGGAAGATGCTCTTAATAAGTCCAAATCCGAAAAATCTGTTTGCAATACGTTAATACCGATTCCTATAATGAAAGTACCTTTAGATTTTTCAATTAAAATACCACAAATTTTTTTTCTTTTTATTAGTATGTCATTGGGCCATTTAATAGATGTAGAAAGATGAGTAATTTTTTCAATAAAATTTCTTACAACAATAGCCACCCAAAAACTCACAGAAAGAGGAGGAATCGAAGAATTAGCAAGACAAAATGTCAGGGCTATATTTTTTTGGGGTTCGCATAACCAGGAATTTTCTCTTTGTCCTTTTCCCTGTAACTGGTTAAAAGTATAAACCCCGGAAAAATTTTCTTTAAAATAAAGTAAATTTTCCTTAACATATTCATTAGTAGAATCGATTTTTTCAAAAAATTTTAATGGCATAGGTTTTGACTACTAAATAACGTGTTAAATTTATTAAATTTAAATCAAAAGAAATTCTAAAATGATTATTTTTGCATAACCAAACCAAATTAGGGTTTATTATATTACATTAAAATTAGATGACAGAAACTAAGATAGACAACAATACATTATTAGAATATATAATTAAAGGAATAGAAGAAGTTAAAGGGTATGATATAACAATATTAGACTTTACAAAGTTAGAAAATACAATTACCGATTATTTTATCATTTGTACGGGAAATTCCAATACACAAGTTTCAGCAATATCCAATTCAGTAGAAAGATATGTGAGAAAGCATATTAAAGAAAAACCATGGCACATAGAAGGTACTGATAATGAGCAATGGGTATTGATGGATTATATTTCTGTAGTTTTACATATTTTTCAACAAGAATATAGAGAATATTATGATTTAGAAAATTTATGGGGTGATGTACCAATAACTAAGATAGCTAGCGAAGATAGTGATGATAAAAAATTCAATTTAAAACTAAATTAAAATAAGATTCAATTTTGGAACCAAATAATAAAAAAAAGAAAAGTAAAAAGCCGTTTTCATTTAACTGGTTTTATGGGATTTTAATCATTTTTGTAGTGTTATTATTATCTCAACAGTTTTTAAATTCAGGTCAGGAAACAAAAATAGATTCAGCAAAATTCTTTTCATTACTTGAACAAAAATATATTAAAAAAGTAATTTTTGTTAATGAATCCTCAGAAGTAAAAGTATATCTTACCCCTGAAGCTAAGAAGGACTCTAAAGTATACAATAATGACCAAGGATTAATTCCGTTTAATCAAATTTCAGATTCTCCCCAATTTACTTTTATTGCCGGAGATAAACAATTATTTGAAAAAAGGTTTAATGAGGATAAAATAAAATATAATTTAGAAACTAATTTGGAATTTGAAAATCCTAGCCCATGGGGAGGAATTTTCATACAATTATTATTACCTATATTATTTTTTGCTCTCATTTGGTATTTCTTATTTAGAAGAATGGCCGGAGGTACAGGTGGTGGCGGAGGTCAAATTTTTAGCATTGGACGTTCGAAAGCTAAATTATTTGATGAAAATGATAACATGAGAGTAACATTTAAAGATGTTGCAGGACTGGAAGGAGCAAAAGAAGAAGTTGAAGAAATTGTAGATTTTCTAAAAAATCCTAAAAAATATACAAAATTAGGAGGGAAAATACCTAAAGGAGCTTTATTAGTAGGGCCTCCGGGGACTGGGAAAACTTTATTAGCCAAAGCGGTAGCGGGAGAGGCTAAAGTGCCTTTTTTCTCTCTTTCCGGGTCAGATTTTGTTGAAATGTTTGTAGGGGTAGGAGCTTCTAGGGTTAGAGATCTTTTCCGACAAGCTAAAGAAAAATCACCTGCAATTATTTTTATTGACGAAATAGATGCTATAGGAAGAGCAAGGGGAAAAAATAATATTACAGGGTCTAATGATGAAAGGGAAAATACCTTGAACCAGTTATTAACAGAAATGGATGGTTTTGCGACAGATACCAGTGTAATCGTTTTAGCAGCAACCAATAGAGCAGATGTTTTAGATCAAGCATTAATGCGTCCGGGACGTTTTGACAGATCTATTTATGTAGATTTACCAGACCTTAATGAAAGAAAAGAAATATTTCAGGTTCATTTGAAACCTTTAAAATTAGATCTGGATTTAGATATAGACTTTTTAGCGAGGCAAACTCCCGGATTTAGTGGTGCAGATATTGCTAATGTCTGTAATGAAGCTGCTCTTATTGCTGCCAGAAAAGGAAGAGAATCTGTTGGTAAACAAGATTTTTTAGATTCAGTAGATAGAATAATAGGAGGATTAGAAAAGAAAAATAAAGTTATAAAACCCCATGAAAAGAAAAGAGTTGCTTTTCATGAATCGGGGCATGCAACTATTAGCTGGATGGTAGAACATGCAGCTCCTCTTTTAAAAGTAACTATTGTACCTAGAGGACGATCTTTAGGTGCAGCATGGTATTTACCTGAAGAAAGACAGTTAACTACAACAGAACAGATGTTAGATGAAATATGTGCAACTTTGGGAGGACGAGCTGCAGAAGAGGTAATATTTGGAAACATATCTACAGGAGCATTATCAGATTTAGAAAGAGTAACGAAACAAGCTAATGCTATGGTTACTATCTATGGATTAAGCGAACAGATTGGTAATATATCTTATTATGATAGCTCTGGCAATGAATACGGATTTACGAAGCCATACTCAGAAGTTACAGCAGAAACCATAGATAAAGAAATTTCTAAAATTATTGAAAATCAATATAAAAGAGCCATTCAGATACTAACAGATAATAAAGATAAATTAACCCAACTAGCTAATAAATTATTAGAAAAAGAAGTAATTTTTAAAGAAGATTTAGAGGAGGTTTTTGGAAAGAGAAAATTTGATGATACCGATTTTTCAGATGAAATAAAAGAAGAAGAAAAAGAAGAAATAAATCATTCAGAAGAAGAAACTAAGACAGAATAAGCAAAATGAAACAAAAGAATATTTAAAAAGTTCTTATTATTATAGATTATTCATAATATGTGTTTTTTTTATATATTTGAATAAGAAAATAATCAGAAATTTAACAAAAATTTGAATGGGATTTCTTGATAAAATATTTGGTAAGAAGAAAGGGAAAGAATCAGAAGCTTTTGATTGGAACGATGATAAATTGGAAGAAGACGTATTATTTACAAAGAGATTTAAAGCAGGAGGAGGAATGTTTTTTTATTGTGATAATAAAAATGAAGCCTTACAACATTTACAGGAAATTCTTATAAATGAAGATATAAGTGAAGTTTTATGTGTAGAACATGAACTTATATCTTTAGTTAATGTTTTAGATTGTAATTATACTACCCAAAGTAATCAAAAACAAGATATAGCTCTAATTAGTTGTGAATATTTGGTAGCTTTAGATGGATCTATAATGATATCTTCTGATCAAACACGTCATTTAAAGAAATCGGATCTTCCAAATAAAATAATAGTTTGGGCTAATCCTAATCAAATTATAAGTTCTTCCAGTGCCGGATTGGCTAAAATAAGATATAATAAAAAAAATAGTATTCCTTCTAATATAACCTCTATATATGGTAATCAAGTACAAGGTTTTAGTGATATATCAACAGCAAAAAAATTATATTTACTTTTAGTAGAAGAATGCCTTTAATTTCAGATAATTAATAAAAAAACAATGATAACTCGTTCTCTATCAGGAATAGTCTACGTATTGTTGGTATTTTTATGTACTACAAATTTCCTTACAGATGTAGTGTATATTTATTTTAATATAAAAATACAATCTTCCTATCCATTTTACATATTAATTTCTCTATTTTTTATAGGCTGTATGATAGAAGCTGTTAAAATCCTTAATTATAAAAATATTTTATTTAAAATATTAACTTTCATTCTCGCCGGATTCATCTATTATAACTCTTCTAAAGACTATTTTGTTAATAGTTTTAATTTCACATTATATTATTGGAAATATATAATGCTTTTAATATTATTTGCTCTATCTATTATAACTTTATTTCGGTTTACTGAAGAACTTGTTACAGATAGTGGTAAACTAATATTTACAGCTGTTTATTTGGGTATTCCTTTTAGTTTAACTTTAGCTATTCCTAATAGTAATAATCCGTTGACCTCAGAAATATTTTTTATATTCTTACTTATCTGGATTAGTGACTCTTTTGCTTATTTAGTAGGGAGAAAATTTGGAAAAAGGAAGCTTGCTCCTAAAATTTCCCCAAACAAATCAATAGAAGGTTTACTGGGGGGTATCATATTTACCATTATAACAGGTATAATAATTGAAATCAACTATTCGCAATTACGGGGTAACTGGATTATTATAAGTATTTTAATAGCGTTATCTGCTCCTATAGGAGACTTGGTAGAATCTAAATTAAAAAGATTTTTTAAGGTAAAAGATTCAGGTAATCTGATGCCCGGACATGGTGGAATATTAGACAGGTTAGATAGTTTTATTTTCTGTATTCCTGTTATATTTTTATATTATTTAATTAATTCAGTATTATGAGAATCCATAAGGAAGGTAAGAAAATCATTCTTGTTAGTATCATAGGAATTTTACTTTTAAGTATAATCCTGTTTTATTTATTTCGTTGTTGGTCATGGATAATGATTGTACCGTTAGTGATATTAGAAGCCATGATCGTTTGGTTTTTTAGAAATCCAATAAGAGAATATGAAGCTAAACCTGAAGAAGTCATTGCACCTGTAGATGGAAAAGTAGTTATAGTAAAAGAAGTATATGAAAAGGAATATTTAAAAACAAATTGTATACAAATTTCCATTTTTATGTCGCCTTTAAATGTACACGTATGCAGGTATCCGGTAACAGGGAAAGTAATTTTTAAAAAATATCATCCCGGAAAATTTTTAGTAGCTTGGCATGAAAAATCTTCTGAATTAAATGAACGTACTACAGTAGTGGTAGAAAATCCTAATAAAAAACAAATTTTATTTCGACAAATAGCCGGAGCTATGGCTCGTAGAATAGTTATGTATTCAGAATTACAAGATAAAGCTGAAGCAGGAAAAGAATTTGGTTTTATAAAATTTGGATCTCGAATGGATGTGTTTTTACCTCTTGGTACAGAAATATTGGTAAACGTAGGAGAGGTTATAAAAGATGGAGGAATAAAAGTAATTGCAAGATTAAAAAATTGATTATTATGAACTTTTTTATATTTGTGTAAACTAATAAACTATATTATGGCTAATATTTTAGATGGTCTAAAACTATCCAAACAAATTAAACAAGAAATTAAAAAAGAGGTAGCACAATATGTAAATAAAAGTTTTCGTCCCCCTCATTTATCTGCTGTATTAGTAGGAAACAACGGAGCAAGTGTTACTTATGTCGATAATAAAATAAAAGATTGCCATGCCGTAGGTTTTCGCTCTTCTTTAGTAAAACTTCCGGGTAATATAAACGAAAATGAGTTATTACAAGAAATAAAAAAACTTAATGAGGATAAAGATTTAGATGGATTTATAGTACAATTACCTTTACCGGATCATATAGATCAAGAAAAAATAATTATGGCAATAGATCCCGAAAAAGATGTAGATGGTTTTCATCCCCAGAATTTCGGAAAAATGGCTTTAGAAATGGAAAGTTTTTTACCGGCTACTCCGTATGGAATTATGACGATGCTGAAAAGATATAATGTACCTACTCAGGGTAAAAATGTTGTAGTAATAGGAAGAAGCAGAATTGTAGGCAAGCCAATGAGCATATTAATGAGTAGAAAAGGATACCCGGGAGACGCTACTGTAACTCTTACCCATTCAAAAACACAAAACTTACAAGATTTTACTAAAAACGCAGATATTGTTATAACAGCATTAGGGGTTCCTAATTTTTTGAAAGGTTCTATGATAAAAAAAGGAGCTGTAATTATTGATGTGGGAATTACACGTATTGATGACTCAACAAAAGAACGAGGTTTTTATTTAGCAGGAGATGTTGACTATAATGATGTTTCTGAAAAAGCCTCTTGGATAACACCAGTTCCTGGTGGAGTAGGACCTATGACGAGAGCCATGCTGTTAAAAAACACCTTAATTGCTTATAAAAAAAATATTAACGATTGAAATTGAAATATCCTAATAAATTCAGATATATAAAATTTATTTCTGAATTTATTAGGAATTAAAATAAAAAGTTATTTTTCTACAAATTTGTTGATTTCTTTATCGATTTCCTTTTGTGATACATCAGTGTTATACTTCGATAATATTTCAAACAATTCTATATCATTTTTTTGTTTTTTCATAATAAGGTCTTTATTACGTTTATAAACCTTATCCCAAGAATTTCTTACCTTATCCCATATTGTAGAATTTTGTGACCACCACTGCTCTGCAGCCAGACATCTTTCAGGATTAACCTTTTTATATACATTTTCTCCTCTTTCCTGAGCTATTAGAATGTCTTTAGACTTTTTTTTGCGTAATATTTTTCTATTGTCTTGAATATGAATCCAACCATAATCAGTAATTTCTTGACGGTTTGTTCTATTCAACACATTATAATCATCTCTTTGAGTATATTCCCTACGAGGAAGCGGTGCGTCGGCATTATTTTCCCAATAATTTTTATTATCTACATGAATCCATGTAGAACTCCCTTGATAACGAGGACTGTCATCAACCTGATAAACCTTCTGCGTCCATTGACCTAAGACCTCACTTTTAGGAAGAGATTTATATTTCCATTTTGTACCCTTATCAAAAGTGTATAAATCAGTATTTTGATAAATCCAATCTTGTCTCCAATGTTTAACAATCATTGCACTATCTTTAGAACCTACAATTAAAAGATGCTGGATTGAAATTTTATCTCCTGTATCTTCAATTATTTTTGCAAGTTCTAATGCATGAGTTTTTTCTCTGTCATGGAATTTATAATTTTTATCTGGTGAAAAGGTTTCGGCATAATTAAATGTTACTTCATAACATCCCGCCATAGATTTAATAGATTTTTGATCTTGTTCTTTAGTACTTTGACCAAAATTAATTAGAGAAATAGAACAAGAAATAAAAATAAAAATAATTTTTTTCATATAATTGATATTAAAATTTGAAATTTTTTAAAGAGGCTTATACTCAAATTCAGGATATCCTCTATGTCCTTCATTGTTAGTCATTTTCAAAAAACGAATCTTATAGAGGGTTCCTATATTATCTTTAATAACATAAAAACGGTTTGTATAAACAGTAGCTCCTGCATACGTACTTCTCCATGTAGATCCAATGACCCGTTGATCATCATATATAAACTTAGAGGGGTCTACTTGGTCTTTTGTAAAATTTTCATATGTAAGACTAGATGTTGTAGTATTTACTTGGTAAGCTGCGGTTTTATTTAAAGTATTCAAAATAACAAAATCTGCAAAAGAATATGTACCATGTCCTACATTTTCATTTGTAAAAACTGTAAAACAAAGATCCCAGTTATCTTTTGGAGGTTGTATATCTTCAATACCATTTTCCAAGCTTAGGAAATTAAAAAGATAATTATTATTTTTATTAATAATAAATTCTTTATGAGTAGTATCTGATAAATTGGCATATTGTATTTTGTATTGGTTGTTTTTGTATCTTAAAATTCGAACTTTTTTCCATCCTCTAAAATCTCCGCTACTATGTAATGAGGTTTCATTTCCTTTATAAACAGCATATCCCATATTAATAAGATAAACTTTATTTTCCGAATCATTAATACTAATTTTATCAATAGCAGTTCTTTTCAAATAATTGCCTTTAATATCATCTACATACTTAACATTTTCTGCATCAAAATTGTTAACTAAAACAGAAAGTTTGAGAGAGGCTACATTTGCTTCCGTTACAGCATCAATATTTGTAAACTCTGTTTTCCCGGCAGCCATTAATATAGATCCGTTAAGAATCACCAAAAATTCATTTCCATTATAAAAACCAAAGTCCCAGGAATCTCTTTGGTTTACCTTCATGGTTTGTGTATCAAGATCTATCCAAACCTGGTTTGGTTCTGCAGGTCCGCCTACATTTGGAGCTAAAACGGCTCCCGAAGGTTGCGGCACAAATATAGGATCATCATCTGTATTACAACCAATTAATAATACAGATAAAAAAATATAGCGTATTTTTTTTACAATATGAGGTATCATAATATTAAAAATCTAAATTAAATCCAAGTTTTAAGAAATAAGAACGTCCATAAAATAAATTTATGCTGGATATAGGTCCTTGATGAGCACCTGATTGAGCAGCAGTTGTATTAACATTTTTTATATCAAAAATATTTCTAACTCCTGCAGTAATTTCAATTTTATTTTTGAATAAATATTTTCTTATTGAAGCATCCAGTTGATTAAAATCTTCTTGTTTACCTAAATAAAAAGAATCTGAATTTGAATCATATATATATCCAGACTCTTTACCGGTATATTTATAGTATATAGAAATTGTAGTTTCCCATTTTTGAATAGTATAATTTACGTTAGAATTGAGTTGAAAATTGTATAGATATTTATCATTAGGAACGGTTACATGTATTCCATTTATATTATCATTTAGTTTCCTGGAAATTCCAAAAACCGATGCTCCAAGGCTAAAATCAATATTTTTATATTGAAAAGAATTACCCCCTTGTATGCCCCAACTTGAATATTTATCTATATTAATATATTTATAATGCAAAGGGACAATACTGACAGTAGAAAGTTCTATTTTATCTTTAAGTTCAATATAAATAGTGCTTAAATTAAATGAAGTTTTTAGGTCATTATTAGAAATAATTTTTTGATTCCAATGAATAGCGGTAGAATATCCTTTTTCAGGATTGAGATCAGAATTTCCTTGTATATCGTGATTGGTATCTACAAAATATGTATATAATTCATCAAAATTAGGCGTACGGTTTGAAGATGAAAATTCAGCTCTAATATCTGATAATTTAGATAATTCATATTTCATTGCAAATGAATATGAATATTGGTTTTCAAATTTAGAATTAAAGCTGGATCTAAATCCCGGACGTAGAGATAGCCCTACGTTTGTACGTATTTCACTAGAAATGAAAATATCATAATTATCCAAATGTTTCCTTACATCTTCTTGAAAACCGGATACATTTAATCCTGCAATACTTGCTGAGTTTGCAGCTCTAAATCCTTCGATTAAATTAATTTCATAACCCAGTTGAAAATCCAGAATTTTGCTTTTTATAAAATTACTAAACGTTCCGCGGTTATACCAAGCTTCTGTTTTTGCATAACTTTTATACGGGTTTTTAAAATTAAAAACTTCCCTTTTACCAATGTCATAAATATAATCTCTATATTTTCTGTTTTGTTCCTGATATGAAAAATCTCCATTATAGTCAATTTGATTAAAGAATCGGGTTTTTAAAAATACGTGATGTAACCATCGTTGCGTATTATAATCTCTATCTGTAGATGAATATGTATATAAACCGCCCAAATATAAAGGAGCATATTTTACTATAGGATTATAATATTTAATTATTTCATCTAAGAATTGAACTTTATAAAATGCGGAAAAATTTTTAGACTTAAAACTAATTAAAGCATTTGCATTCCACTGTTGTTTAGGTAACCATTCATATCCTCTTTTTCCATCGTTTTCATAATATCTTTTCCCTTCCTTATTATCAAAAAAACCTTGAAAATTATTACTGTTAATCCCTGCAGAAATAAACCATTTATTAGATAAATTGTGAGATACTTCTAAAGATTGAATGTGGCGTCCTTTTTCTTTCCAGTCATATTCATTACCTACGGATTCTTCTTGGGCATATCCTGAAATTTTCCATTTTTCAGGAATTTTTTTCTTAGTAATAATGTTAATAATCCCTGTTAATGAATTAGAACCATAATCAACCCCCATACTACCACGTACTATTTCAATTTGTTCTACATTATCTAGATTTATTTTAGTTAAATCTATAGTATTTCCCATACCATTATCACTCACTAAAGGAATATTATCTATCATTACTTTAAAATATTGTCCGTTTAAACCGAAAAGAGATACTTGAGAGTCTCCGGTATCTTGTTTAGGGACAACTAAAAAATTGAGATTATAGTTTAATACATCAGCTAAAGTACTGGCGGCTCTATTTTTAATATCTTGTTCTGATATAATTTCAACTTGATAGATCGATTTAGCTAAAGATTGAGGAGAATATTGTCCGGTAATGATCACATCGTCTATGTTTCTATAAGATAAACTGTCTTTTATATGTTGAGATTTTGTAAAGCAAAAAATAAAATATAAAATAAAAAAAGAATAAAATTTATTTATATACATTATAATGATAATTTTAGTTTTTACAAATATAATTATTATTTAGAATCAATCTAATTAATATATAAATTAATTTAATTATTTGTTAAAGTTTAAGAGATATATTTTTTTTAGAAGGATAAAAAGTGTTTTTATGAATATAAAAAAGAAATAAAATATAAAAGCGCAAGAAAAGAGAAATATTATTTAAAAGTAACATTAATTATTTAGAATAAATTTAAATAAACTATCTTTGAAAATTGTTATAGTAAAATTAAAAGTATAAAATATGACAGAATATCCGAAAAATAAATTGGCATAATAAATGTTATTATGATAAAGGAATTATTAAATTTGTATAATCCAAAGTAATTTTTTAAGATTTAAACTTATACATGAACGAAAATTTTTCACAACAAATAAAAGATGTAATTAGCTTCAGCAATGAAGAAGTATTACGATTGGGAAATGACCATTTGGGTACAGAACATCTCATCTTAGGAATGTTACGTGAAGGTAATAATAAAGCAATTTCTGTACTCCAAAGTTTGAATATTGATTTAAGTGAGCTAAGAAGACAAATAGAGAACCTTAATTCTACGGTTAACGTAGTAAAAATAGAAAGAAATAATATACCTTTTACTAAGGCGGCAGAAAGAGCCTTAAAAACCAGTTTTTTAGAAGCCAAATTATTTAAAAGTCCGGAAATAGAACCCATACACTTATTATTATGTATTTTAAGGATTGAAAGCGATCCGGTAACTCAGATATTTAAAAAATATGGAGTTGATGCAAATGCAGTAAGGGAAGAATATCGATTTCAATTTCAAGAAGATTTTACAGAGCAACCCTCAGCAGAATTTTCAGAAGATGAAGCAGGAGGAGAGTATTCTAACTATGGCGAATCTTCTAATAAATCTTCTGGAGGTGGAGGAACATCTAAAAGTAGAACTCCGGTTTTAGATAATTTTGGAAGAGATCTAACTATGGCTGCAGCTGAAGGTAAATTAGACCCGGTTGTGGGGAGAGAAAAAGAAATAGAAAGGGTTTCACAAATATTAAGTAGAAGGAAAAAGAACAATCCATTATTAATTGGTGAACCAGGAGTAGGTAAATCCGCTATAGCAGAAGGTTTAGCATTAAGAATCATTCAAAAAAAAGTATCTAGGGTTTTATATAATAAAAGAGTAGTTACCTTAGATGTGGCCAGTTTAGTTGCAGGAACAAAATATAGAGGGCAATTTGAAGAAAGAATGAAAGCTATAATGAATGAATTAGAGAAAAATTCAGACATTATATTATTTATAGATGAAGTACATACCATTGTTGGCGCCGGAGGAGCTACCGGATCATTAGATGCTTCTAATATGTTTAAACCGGCATTGGCTAGAGGAGAAATACAATGTATTGGTGCTACTACATTAGATGAATATCGTCAATACATAGAAAAAGATGGAGCTTTAGAAAGAAGGTTTCAAAAGGTAATGGTAGAACAAACTTCGCCGGAAGAAACCATCATAATTCTTAATCAAATTAAAAATAAATATGAAGAGCATCATAATGTAACTTATACAGATGAAGCTATTAAAGCATGTGTCTCTCTAACCACAAGATATATTACTGATAGATTTTTGCCGGATAAGGCGATAGATGCCTTAGATGAAGCAGGATCTCGTGTACACATAAAAAATATCAAAGTTCCTCAGGAAATACTGACTTACGAAAAAGATTTAGAAAAAATAAGAGCCAAAAAAACCAAAGTTATTAAAAGTCAGAAATATGAGGAAGCCGCTCAATTAAGAGATACGGAGAAAGAAATCGAATCTAAGTTGGCTAATGCTCAAAGAGAATGGGAAAAAGTTTCACGAGAAAATAGAGAAGTTGTAACCGAAGATAATGTAGCTGAAGTAGTTTCTATGATGAGTGGAGTACCGGTACAACGAGTAGCGGAAGGAGAACTTCAGAAACTAGCTCAGATGAAAGACCTGATGAAAGGAAAAATTATAGGTCAGGATGAAGCTGTAAACAAAGTGGTAAAAGCAATTCAAAGAAACCGAGCAGGATTAAAAGACCCTAATCGACCTATCGGAACCTTCATTTTCTTAGGATCTACCGGTGTAGGAAAAACTCAATTAGCTAAAGTAATGGCGAAAGAATTGTTTGATTCGGAAGATGCTCTTATTAGAATTGATATGAGCGAATATATGGAAAAATTTGCGGTATCAAGATTAGTAGGTGCGCCTCCGGGATATGTAGGGTATGAAGAAGGAGGACAGCTAACAGAAGCCGTGAGAAGAAAACCTTATGCGGTAATATTACTTGATGAAATAGAAAAAGCTCACCCGGATGTTTTTAATATATTGTTACAAATATTGGATGATGGACATGTAACTGATAGTTTAGGAAGAAAAATAGATTTTAGAAATACTATCATAATATTGACCTCCAATATAGGAACTCGAGAATTAAAAGAATTTGGCGATGGAGTTGGTTTTGGTACTTCTGCTAAAAAATCATCTTCAGATGCAAGAGCAAAATCAACTTTAGAAAATGCTTTAAAAAGAACTTTTGCTCCAGAATTCCTAAACAGGATAGATGACGTAATTGTATTTAACAACTTAGATAAAGATAACATTTCTAAAATTATTGATCTTGAATTACAAAAAGTATATGCAAGAATTGATAAATTAGGATACAAAGTAGAATTATCTCCAGAAGCTAAAGAATTTATTATAGAAAAAGGATGGGATAAAAACTTTGGAGCACGTCCTCTTAAAAGAGCTATACAAAAGTATATAGAAGATTTAATTGCTGAAGAAATAATTAATTCTTCAATATTAAAAGAAGATCATATACAAATTCGTTTAAATAAAGATAAAAGTAATACTGAGATAAAAATTTTAGGTAAAAAAGAAAAAACATCAGAATCGAAAGAGTAAGAAAATAAAATATATATTCTAAAAAAGCCACTTGATCAAGTGGCTTTTTTAGTTTGTAAATGAATTGGATATAAAACTGATTTTAAACAACAAGAAAATTATTTTATTTAAGATAATTAAATTCTATAAAATAATAATATATTTGCAAGACTTATCAAGAAAGGTGGAGGGACTGGCCCTGTGAAACCTTGGCAACCGGCTAACTTCAGCATGGTGCTAATTCCAGCCCTTAAGGGGAAAGATGAGTGATTTGCTTAAATAAAAATCTACCAAGCGAATAAAATCTTTTCTTTAAGACTTTCTTGATTAAGATTATTTATAAAATGATCTAATAATTAAAAAAAGAGAATGAAAAAAAAGATTTTATTAATTTTATCCTTATTATTTGTAAGTTTTTTTGAATATATAACAGCTCAGGAAAAAGTAGCCATAGACTCTTTAGAACAGTTTAATGATTTAGATGAAGTAGTTATAATAGGAGGAAGGAATTCCGAGAGAACCGTTGTAAATTCTCCTGTAGCCATAGATGTTATAGATGTAAGGAAAATTGAAAAAAATTCACCACAAATTACAGCTAATGATTTATTAAATTATTTGGTTCCTTCATTTAATTCGGTACGTCAATCATCCTCAGACGGTACCGAACACATAGATCCGGCAACTTTGAGAGGTATGGGACCAGATCAGGTTTTGGTTTTAGTAAATGGAAAAAGACGTCATACTACTTCTTTAGTTAATTATCAAAATACAGTAGGCAATGGTTCAGTAGGGACAGATTTAAGTGCAATACCTGTTTCAGCAATAGAAAAAATTGAAGTATTAAGAGATGGAGCAGCAGCACAATATGGATCTGATGCCATAGCAGGAGTAATTAATATTATTTTAAAAAAAAATGAAGGAGGATCAGCCTCTATATCTTATGGAATAACTAATAGAAAAGATGGTGAAAACTACAACTTTAGTGGAAATTATGGAACTAAATTAGGAACTAACGGAGGTTCTATAAATCTTTCACTGGTGGTAAGCCAAAGAAATAAAACCAACCGTTCATATGAAAACAATTTAGATAAGTTTGGAAACAATTTTGCTTATGAATTTGCTCCAAATCCAGAACAGGCAAGAGCAGAAGATGAACAAATTATGGCAGCAAAGGGGGTTACACAAAGAGATTTTAGATTTAGAATAGGTGATGCACAGATTAAAAATCAACAATTTTTTGTAAATGCTATCTATCCTCTCTCAGATAAATTTAACTTATATTCTTTCGGAGGAGCTAGTTTAAGGCAGGGAGAAGGAGCAGAGTTCAGGAGACTTCCCAGCGAAACCTCTAATGTTGTATCAGAATATTATCCCAACGGATTTCAGCCTTTGTTAAAATCTACTATTTAAGATATATCTAATGCCACAGGAGTTAGGTATTATTATAATAATTGGAATATTGATTTAAGTAATACCTTAGGACAAAATATCTTTAATTATAAAGTAGCTCAAACCAATAATGCATCCTTAGGTGTAAATTCTCCTACAGAATTTAAAGCAGGAGGACATGAATTTTTACAAAATACTATAAACTTAGATATAGCTAAAAATTTTAATCATATCTTTACCTTAGCTTTTGGAGGAGAATTCAGATATGAGCAATATCAGATAAAAACAGGAGAAGAAGCCTCTTGGGCACGATATGATAAATTTGGTAATATAGTAACAGCGATTACTGATCCATCAAATATTATAGCAGCAGGTGGCTCACAGGGATTTATAGGATTTTCACCGGCAAATGCGTTAAAAAAAGATAGAAATAATGTGGCAGGTTATGCAGATTTGGCCTTTAAAACCAATAAATTTTCCGGAGATATAGCCGGAAGATATGAGCATTATTCTGATTTTGGAAATTCTTTAACAGGAAAATTAGCTTTACGTTATGAATATGCAAACGGTTTTGCAATAAGAGGTGCATTTAGTACAGGATTCAGAGCTCCATCTTTACAACAACAATATTTTAATAATTCATTTTCAGATATCTCCACTTCAGGTTCAGGCATAGTTTCCAAAGGAATTTTTACAAATGAAAGTATTTTGGCTAAAGCTCTAAGCATAGAGAAATTGAAAGAAGAAAAATCTATTAATGCAAGTACCGGATTAACTTTCAGACCCTCAAAAAACTTATATATTACAGCAGATGCTTATTACATTAAGGTAGATGATCGAATTGTTCTTACCAGTGAATTTGTAAATCCCATCATTCAATCCTATGGAGTAGAAGGAGCAAGATTTTTTACAAATGCTATAGATACTGAGACTAAAGGAATTGATATTGTAGCAACTTATAAGTTAAATATTGGATTAGGTAACTTAACCATTAATTTATCAGGCAATTATACACAAACTGAGATTGTAGATTTTCATTTTCCTGAAGTATTTGGGGGAAATAGAAATGAATATTTCGGTCCCGATCAGACAAATATAATTGAATCTTTAAGCCCTAAAACCAAGGCTACTTTAGGTTTTGTGTATAATCTTTCAAAATGGAATTTTTTAGTAAGAAATACCTATTTTGGAAAAGTTACCAGAGATGGTTATCCTTTTGGTAAAGTGCAACATCATGACCCTAAATTAGTAACAGATTTAAGTATTAGTTATGATATATTTAAAAATTTTACTCTAACCGTGGGAGGGAATAATATATTTGATATTTTCCCGGATAAACAGATATATGAAAATTCTTATTATCACGTATTCAAATATGCTCCGGTGCAGATGGGTACCACAGGGGCTAATTGGTTTGCAAAACTTAATATGAATTTTTAGATTTCAAAGTAAATTAAAAAGTGGCAGCAAAAAAAATAGGTTGGAAAACAGCTACGGCTATAGTAGTATCAAATATGATCGGCACTGGAGTTTTTACCAGTTTAGGATATCAGGTGCCTGAGTTACATAATAGTATATCATTACTTCTTTTATGGTTTGCAGGAGGAGTTTTGGCATTAATAGGTGCTTTTATATATGCAGAATTGGGTGCATATTTTAAACAATCTGGTGGTGATTATATATACCTTTCCCGTACCTATCATCCTATAATGGGATACCTTACCAGTTGGGTTTCTCTTATTGTTGGTTTTTCAGCTCCGGTTTCACTGGCAGCACTGGCAATGTCAAAATATTTAGGAATAGAACATGTAAAAACTTTTGCTATAGTTATAATAATATTTATAGCTTTTTTTCAATGTTTTAGCCTAAAAATAAGCAGTCATTTTCAAAATTTTTTTGCATTTCTCAAAGTCGTATTTATTATAGTACTCATTTGGGTAGGAATTTATATAAGTCCCTCTCAGCCTAATGCTTTACTTTGGGATTCTTCTTGGAAAAATGAAATAATTCTTCCCGCTTTTGCCAGTTCTTTAGTTTTCGTTACCTATGCGTATACTGGTTGGAATTCAGCTTCTTATATTGTAGAAGAAATAAAAATTCCTAAAATAAATCTTCCTAAAGCACTGATTATAGGAACTGTATTTGTAACTGTAAGTTATGTGTTGTTAAATTATGTCTTATTAAAACATGCAAGTATAGAGGAACTTGAGAATAAAGAAGAGGTAGCCAATATAGCTTTTTATCATGTTTTGGGTAAACAGGGAGTAAAATGGGTAAGTTATTTTATAGCTCTACAACTGGTAGCAACAATTAGTGGTTATTTATGGGTGGGTTCCAGAGTGACACAAGCTACAGCCAAAGAAAATCATTTATGGAAGCCCTTAGGAAAAGAAAATAAAAACGGAATTCCTATATATGCAATTTTCGCTCATACCATTATTAGTATAATTATTATATTAAGTGGTAAGTTTGAAGAAATTTTTATCTACACAGCCTTTGTACTTCAATTGTTAGCGACAGCCGCTGTGAGCACTTCTTTATTTTTGAAAAAGAAGGACCGTACTTTAATTAAAAAAAGCTGGTTTTTATTATTGCCCATAATCTTTTTACTTTTTAGCTTTTACATTCTATACTTTACTTTTATTAACCATCCGAGAGAAAGTTTAATAGGCATAGCTATTGTTGGAGTAGGAGGAGTATTATATTTTTTTGATAAAACTAAAATGGTAAGAAATCATAAATAGAAAACATGAATGTCTATGAAAGAATTTGATGATTTTATAGTAAGTAATAATGAGAGTAAGAAATTATCAAATAAAGTAAAAGCGATATATATGCCCTATTTTTTAATATTTTTTGAAAGACAAGGAATAATGGATTTTAAAAAGTATTTAGGCCATATTAATAGGTTGATAATGGTACAGAAAAGAGTCAGATAAAATTCAGTATTATAAAAATAAACAAAAAAAACCGAAAGATCAATCTTTCGGTTTTTTTTGTTAATAAATGAAATTATTTTTTAATAAACTTATAATTTTTACCCTTAATACTTAAATAATACATATTAGGAGATAAATCGGAAACATTTATAGATATAATACCTTCTACTCTGATAGGGAAGAATTTAACAATTCTACCATTTCTGTCATAAATAGTTAGGGTAGTATGTTCCTTTTTACCTGAATATATACCTTTTATATTGATGATGTCCTCAACTGGGTTAGGATATAGTATAACAGAGGTATTATTTTCAGAATTAAGAATTCCATTATTTAATTTAGGATCAGATGCATTAGCATTTTTAATAATAGTAGTATTAGCTTCAACTATTAGGTTATAGCATTGTTTAATATCAAAACAATGCTTATTACCGTAAACAACTACATAATAAGTACCCTGATCTAAATTTTTAGAGAAAACAGATTTATTTGAGTTTTTCTTTTTATTACCTTTTCCAATTCTTTTATTTGAAACATCATATATTTCAAAATTATAATCATTAGGAAGGTCTTGTAAAGTAACGGTAACATTAGAGATACTATTAAGAGAAAACTTAAAATAATCTTTATCTGTAGCAGAGCCGATTCCTGCGTAGTAATTAGTATTAGTATTAATAGCTGTAGCTTGCGCAAAAGAATCGTTAGGTTCATAATTATTAACACAAGTAGATTTTGATTCTGTAGCTTCAACTTTGAGGTTATAACACTGATTAATGTCATAATAACCACTATTTCCGTAAACCACTACATAATAAGAACCCGGTTCAAGATTATTTAGAGAAACCGATTCATTAGAAGTGCCGGAATTAATACCAGAACCAATTTGCACCTTAGAAGCATTATAAACTATTAAATTATAATCCTTAGGAAGGTCTTGTAAAGTAACAGTAACGTTGGATTTACTATCGAGGGTAAACTTATAATAATCTTTATCGATAGCAGACCCTATTCCTGCAGAATAATTAGTATTGGTTTGAATAGTTGATGCTTGTGCAAAAGAATCGTTGGGTTCATAATTAGTAATACAAGAAGCTATTACTGTTGCTTCAACATAGAGATTATAGCAATGAATAATATCAAAATTACCATTTTCTCCGTAAACCACTACATAATAAGTGCCCGGTACTAGATTGTTAAGAGTAACTGATTCATTAGAAGTACCAGAATTAGTACTGGAAACAATTTGTACCTGAGAAGCATTATATACCATTAAATTATAATCTTTAGGAAGGTTTTGTAAACTAATAGTAATATTAGACTTAGTATCTATGGTAAACTTGTAATAATCCTTATCTGTTGCAGAACCAATTGCTGCAGAATAATTGGTATTGGTATGAATAGGTGTAGCAGATGTAAAATAATCGTTGGGCTCATAGTTAGCCACACAAGGAGATGCTTCAGTTGTCTCGATTAAGAGGTTGTAACATTGTGTTACATCAAAATTATAATTTCCTTCAACAACTACATAATAAGTGTCTGGTTCTAGACTCTCAAAGTGAACAGATTCATTAGAAAAACCAGAATTATTACTCAAACCAATTAGTGTTGAACCACTATATACTTTTAAATCATAATCCTTAGGAAGGTTTTGTAAATTAACGGTAACCTTGGAATTACGAGTTATACTAAACTTATAATAATCTTTATCTCCATAAGAACCAATACCTGCGGAATAGTTAGTGTTGGTATCAATATCTTTTGCGGTACTAAAAGAATCATTAGGTTCAAAGTTATCAATACAAGAAGACTTAACTATAGTTTCATTAACTTTGAGGTTATAACATTCTGTAAAATCAAAATAATCTGGAGCAGCATAAATTTGCACGTAATAAGTTCCCGGCTCTAAATTATTAAGGGTAATCATTTTTTCAGAATTAAAAAAAGAAGTAGCCCCTTTTTGTTCTTTCGAACTATTAAATACTTTAAAATCATTACGAGAGTAATCTAAAGTAATAGGATTTTGTAAACTAACAGTCACATTGGATTTATTGCTCAGAGTAAACTTATAATAATCTTTATCTGTATTAGAATCAATTGCTGCAGAATAATTGGTATTAGTGTTAATAGCTACTGCAGATTCAAATGAATCATTTGGTTCATAATTAGTCGAACAAGAAGCTTCTTCTTTCGCCTCAACTTTTAGGTTGTAACAAACAGGTTTTTTAAAATCTATTGTATATAAATATAAATAATAAGTACCTGGTTCTAATTTAACATTATAAAATGAATAACCCTCAATTTTTTCTTGAAAACTGTTATATAAATTATAACCACAATCACCATCTATATGAATGAAAACCTTGGACCTTTTATTCAGAGTAAACTTATAATAATCTTTATCTGTGGCAGAATCAATACTTCCGGCATATCTAGTGTTATTATCAATAGCTGTAGCTGTTTTAAAAGAATCATTAGGTTCATAGCTATTGGCTATACAAGGAATATCTTTGTCATATGCCTTTACTTGTAATTTATAACACTGATTCATAGCATATGTATCTTTACTTTCTACAAATAAATAATAGGTACCCGGATCTAGGGTGTTAAGCGGAATACTTATATCGTCAATACCATTGGAAGTACTTTGACCAATAAGTTTTTGCGAACTATCATATACATTTATATTACAGCTTGTAGTAATATTTTGTAAAGTAACGGTAGCATTAGATTTACTGTTTAGGGTAAATTTATAATAATCTTTGTCTGTAGCAGATTCGATCCTTGCGCTATAAATGGTATTGGTATTTATAGCTGTTGCAGACGCAAAAGAATCATTGGGTTCGTTGTTATCAATACAAGGGGTCTCTACTTGAACATTTAGTTTATAACATTCTGTAATGTCAAAACCAGCTCTTCTTATATATACATAATAAGTTCCCGGGCTAAGATTGTTTAATTGGATAACAGAATTACCAGAACCAATTTGATTTTTTGAAGCGTCATATACTTTAAAATCATGATTATCAATTGAACTTTGTAAACTAACGGAAACGTTGGATTTACTGTTCAAGGTAAATTTATAATAATCAAAATCACCATCATAGCTTATTGCTCCGTAGTAATCTGTATTAGTTTTAATAGCGGTTGCAGAATCAAAAGAATTATTCGGTTCATAGTTATCAATACAAGAAGCTTCTTCTTTCACTTTAATTGTTAAGTCATAACATTTGGAAATATCAAAATCCGAAAAATTAGCAATAAGCACATAGTAAGTACCCGGTTCTAATTTTCTACAATCATAACTTGAAATATATTCTTTTGAACTGTTATATACACTTATATTACTATTGTTTATATTATCTAAAGAAATCTTAACACTGGAAGTCTTGTTTAAGGTAAACTTATAATAATCTTTATCGTTAAGATATCCATACCCAGCACTATAGGTAGTATTAATTTCTATAGGAGTAGCAGATTCAAAAGTATCATTAGGTTCATAATTAGCGTTACATGACGCCGGTCTATCAATTTTTAAGGAATAACATTTGGTAATATCATAATAGCCATTTTCCCCGTAAACAACCACATAATAAGTACCATGCTCAAGATTGTTAAATTTAGCCGTTTTATTATCATTAGAAATAGTACCGGAACCAATTTGAGCTTGAGAATTGTTATATACTATAAAATTAATATTTTCAGGAGAGCTTAAAGTAATTAAAATATCAGAATTTTCGTCTAGCTTAAACTTATAATAATCTTTATCTGTTGCTGAACCAATGCCTGCAGTTTGTATATATTTATTATTAATACCTGCAGTTTGTTCGTAATTGGTATAAACCCATGTAGCAGTTGCAAAAGAATCATTAGGTTCGTCTTTAGGGATACAAGAAAACTCTGCTAATTCATCAAAACTGATGGTATAACATTGAGTATTATCAAAATTACCATTATTACCATAAACATATATGTAATAAGTACCCGCCTCTAAATCAGGTAAAGCAACCGATTCATTATTAGTACCGGAATTAGTACCGGAACCAATTTGTTTTTTTGAAGCGTTATATACTATTAAATTATAATCTTTAGGTAGATCATCTAGATGAACGGTAACCTTAGCTCTTTTATTTAATGTAAACTTATAATAATCTTTATCTGTGGCAGATGTTATTCCAGAATGGTAGTCTGTTACCCTTTTAATTTCTGTGGCTGTTTCGAAAGAATCATTGGGCTCGTATTTATAAGGGTCACAAGGAGGCAATAATTCCTCTGAGTGAAGTACCAGTTTGTAGCACTTAGTTATATCACTATATTGACTAGCTTCTACAACTAGATAATAAGTTCCTGGCTTTTGATTCATAAGAGACACCCAATAATAAGGAGCAGAGGATTCATTAATATAATTTTGCGCACTGTCATATACCTTTATAGTATATCCGGTAGGATATCCTTCTAAACCAACATCAAAATTAGATAAAGCGTTTAAGGTAAACTTGTAATAGTCTTTATCCGTAGGAGACCCAATCTTGGCTAAGAAAGAAGCATTATTATTAATAGTTGTTGCAGTTGCAAAAGAATCATTAGGTTCAAAGTTATCGGTACAAGAATTATCTTCTAAAGTAGTTGCATTAATTTTGAAATTATAACACTGGGTAAAATTATAATCTAAATTAGCTCCGTCAACATATAAATAATAGGTTCCTGGATTTATTTTGTATAATGTCAAATTTGGATCATCACGGCGACTAATATCTGAAGTTATTTCTTTTAGTGAACTATCATAAATATATATGCGATGAGTTTTAGACATGTTTTCAAAATAAATAGAAACATCGGATAATTTGTCGATAGTAAACTTATAATAATCTTTATCCGTAGAAGAACTGAATCCTGCAAAATATACAGTTTCATCCGTATTAACAGACTTTGCAGATTCAAAAGAATCATTTGGTTCGAAGTTAGCTATACAGGGGCCTTGTGTCGATATTGTATTAAAATAAGCCAAAGTATAATTTGAAGTACTAGAACCTGAACAATTGGCCTTGACTCTCCAACTGTAAGCTGTATTAGCAGCTAACCCCGAAAGGGTAAAGGAAGTAGAATTAATACCCGCGTTAGCTGTAGTCCAGGTGGTAGCTGAAGCGGTTTTATATTCTACTGTATAATTTTGAGCTCCGCTTGCTGCATTCCATTTAAGGAGAACACTATTTTCAGAGATATTAGAAGCAGAAAGCCCGGTGAGTGTAGAACAGGTGGAGGCAGGTGGATAAATGTTGAAAATTGCGATTTGTTGATCATTATATTGTTCTAAATCATCTAAAGAATAGTAACCATTATCAGTGCCTCCATAACCATAATTATGATGATATAAATTGTTGGAATCATAACCATCTATAACAAAAGAATGTCCACCTCCACGTACTTGAACTCCGTAAACAAAAACAGGATATCCTTTGGCTAACTGATCCTTAATTGAGTTTTTCCATTCAGTATTATCTTCATAGTAAGCGGGCCTTGATTTCATTTGAACATCAGGGCTATATTTAAAATAATTTTTTAAGGCAGAGACAATAGCGTCATGGTTGCCCATACTACCATAATACTGATATTTCATATCAACTGCAATTCCGACATGAAGCATTAAAGTGGCAACAGCATCAACCTCTGCTTCAGTAGATGCTGAAGAAAGTGAATTAGGCATATTTCCCCATTGATAGGTAGTGTTTTGGAAATCAGCGGTTAATGTTTTTCCATTCGTGTCAGGAATAGTATAAGTATGCGTTCCTTTTCCCGTAACAGGATAGTTCCAGTATTTCATTATTTGAGCCAAAGCCGTGGCAACATCTCCTGTAGCAGTTGTTTTTCCATTAATAATAGGAGTAAACTTATTATAATACTTAGTTTCACCCCAAGTAGTTTGAATAAGAGGTTTAACACTTTCAGGCTGTGATGATTTAGCATTTATAGGTGAAGGGAGGGGCTTTCCGGAAAGTAAAGCTTCCCACTCTTTTTTAATTAATGAATTGCCCTCATTAATCACTTTTTTGAATTTGTTTTTTCTTAAATTTTCACAGGCTGCTTGATAACCGTCAAGAATGCGTAAAAATCCCGGAGATGCAGATCCATTTGTAGATAAGGGAGAATCAAATGAATAAGCTAGAATAGGATGATTTCCCATTTCGGAAGAAATAATACAAAATCCCTTTCCGTTATTGATTTTAAAAATATAGAAACCATCGTACTTTTTATTAATTTGATTTGTAACATTGGTTAATTGTACTTCTCTTGATTTGTTATTTTCAGATTTAAGAGTAAGAAAATTTTTTGCTACCAATTGAGCGGTTTCTTCAGAAATTTCTTGTCCATGGAAAGAATAGGACAAAATAAATCCTATAATGATAAAAATAGGTTTAAATTTAATCATAGACTAGTAATATTTATTAAAATAAAAATTATTAAATAATAAAAATATTCAAAATATAATATGTATTCAATACTTTAAAAAGAAGTAGAATATGAAAGATCATAACTATTTTAATTTTAAATTAAAAGTAGTTTTTATATGGTTTAAAATTTAATATAATTATTTCATAGATTTAATTTTAAGGGATTATTACTAAGCAAAATTATAAATTATCATTCATAATTTAATTACTCAGTTAAAATATTTATTTTATTTAATTAACAAATATTAATATTTTATTTTTTATATATATAAATTATTTTATATTTATTATATAAATACATATCAAATATAGCAGCAAAAAATGATTTAATAGGAAATCTGAAAAATTTTAAAAAGTTAGATAAACTTAATTTATATTTATTATATTAATGACAAATAAAAAACCGAAAGATCAAACTTTCGGTTTTTTTATCTATTTAACAGAGAGATTTATTTTTTAATAAACTTGTAATTTTTACCCTTAATTCTTAAAAAATACAGATTAGGAGATAAATCGGAAACATTAATAGAAATAATATTTTCTACCCTGATAGGAGAACTTTTAACAATTCTACCATTTCTATCATAAATAGTTAGGTTAGCATGTTCCTTTTTATCAGAATATATTCCTTTTATATAGATGATATCCTCAACAGGATTAGGATATAGTATAACAGAGTTATTATTTTCTGTATTAGGAATTTCATTGTCTAGCAGAGTATCTGATATATTAATATTTTTATATGTAACATAATTTCCTTCCACCTTTAGTGTATAGCACTGGTTAACATCAAAATTACCTTTTTTATCATAAACTTGCACATAATAAGTATCAGGTTTTAAAGTTTTATAGAAAACGGATTTATTTAATTTTTTCTTTCTAGTACTTTTTCCAATTCTTTTGTATGAACTGTTATATACTATAAAATTATAATCCTTAAATAGATTTTGTAGAGTAACCGTTATGCTAGATTTACTATTCAGGATGAACTTATAATAATCTTTATCTGAAGCAGAACCGATTCCTGCGGAATAATCAATATTAGAATGAATAGTTGTCGCTTGTGCAAAAGAATCATTAGGTTCATAACTAGCAATACAAGGGGCTTGTGTCGGTATAGTATTAAAATTAGCTTGAGAATAAAGCGAAGTATTGGAATCTAGACAATTAGACCTGACTCTCCAGTTATAAGCAGTATTAGCTATTAATCCTGAAAGGGTTAGGGTAGTGGAATTAGTAGCAGCGTTGGCTATAGTCCAGGTAGAAGCAGAAGCAGTTTTATATTCCACTGTGTAATTTTGCGCTCCGTCTACCTCTTTCCAGCTGAGAACGGCATTGATATCAGTAATATTTGAGGTAGAAAGTGCGGTGGGTTTAGAACAGGTGTAAGATGAAGGATAAATATTGATAATTACGGCTTGCCTTCCGGTATAACCTTTAGGATTAGTTATCTGATAATAACCGTTAGAACTTCCTCCCCAACCAAAATTAAAATGAATCAGATTGTTGGCATCATATCCATCAGCAATAAATGCATGTCCACCCGAAGAGGACCTTCCGGAAAAATAGACAGGATAACCTTTGGCTAACTGATCTTTAACCAAATTTATCCATTTAATATCACTTGCATAGTCAGATCTATATTCAATATCAATATCCGAGCTATATTTAAAGTAATTTATTAGAGCAAAGGGAACCTTTTTACTATATGCTCCGGAACCGTTCGGACCATATGTCATTTCAACAGAGATTCCAGCATGAAGCATTAGAGTAGCTACAGCATCAATTTCTGCGTCAGTAGATGATGATGAAAGTGAATTAGGCATTGTATCCCAGAGATAAGTAGCATTTTCAAAATCAGCAGTTAATGTTTTCCCTTTCCAGTCATACTTAGAATTATCAATAGTATAAGTATAAGTTCCGTTTCCTTTAACCGGATAATTCCAGTATTTCATTATTTGAGCCATGGCCGTAGCAACACATCCCGTAGGACAAGATTTATCTTCATAGGTAAGAGGTACAAATTTATTATAGTAAGGTCTTTGTTTCCAAGTGGTTTCAAGAAGGGGTTCAACATTTTCAGGATATGATAATTTGGCTTTTTTAGTTGAAGGAAGTATCTTCCCATCAAGTAAAGCTTCCCACTCTTTTATAATTGATACGTGATCTTCTTCATTAATGATTTTTTTGGATTTGTTTTTCCTTAAATATTCGTTGGCAGCCTGAAACTCGTTAAGAATGTATAAAAACTCGGGCGATATTGGCTCTTCTGTAGAAAAAGAGGAATCAAAAGAATAAGCTAAAACTGGATGATTCTCTTTTTCGGAAGAAATAATACAAAATCCTTGTCCATTATTGGCATCGAAAACGTAAAAACCATTGAAATTTTTATCAATTTGAGCTGTAATATTAGTTAATTGAACTTCCTGTGACCTTTTTATTTCAGATTTTTGGCTAATAAAGTTTTTTGCTACTATTCGGGCGGTTTCTTCGGAAATGTTTTGTCCCTGAAAATAATAGGAAATAAAAAATCCTAAAATAATGAAAATAGATTTAAATTTAATCATAAGGTAGTATTGTTTAAAAAATAAAAAAAATATTCGATAAATATTCAAAATATAAATATTATATATTCTAAACTTTAAAGTGAAGTAGAATAAGAAAAAATCAGAACTATTTTAATATCAAGTTAAAGTAGTTGTTTTTTTAATATATAATAAAAAATAGATTTATGTCATAAATATAATGTTTATAAAATTAGTTTGTGCAAATATATAAAAAATTAATTTATATTTATTTTTTCGAATAAATGGAAAAAGTGTTTGAATGTAAAGTATTGGATATTAATTATAAAAGCTAAAAATTATACAAAAAAAACCGAAAGATATTTCTTTCGGTTTTTTGTTTGTTTAACAAGAAATTTATTTTTTAATAAACTTGTAATTTTTACCCTTAATACTTAAGTAATACACATTAGGAGATAAATCAGAAACATTTATAGAAATAACATTTTCTACTTTGGTAAGGAAGGATTTAACAATACTTCCATTTCTGTCGAAAATTGTTAGGGTTGTATGTTCTTTTTTATCAGAATATATTCCTTTTATATTGATGATGTCCTCAACAGGATTAGGATATAGTATAACAGAGGTATTATTTTCTGTATTAAGAGGTTCATAAGTTGCTATATTAACATCCTTATTAATAGCATTAGTAGTCTGTATTTTCAAATTATAACATTGATTAATATCAAAATTGCCACGATATCCGTAAACATAAATATAATAAGTACCGGGTTCTAGATTATTAAGAGTAATAGACTCATTAGAAGTACCTCCGTTAGTACTATATCCTATTTGAGCTTGCGAACTATTATATAGGATTAAGTCATAGTCTTTAGGAAGATTTTGTAAAGTAACTGTCACGTTGGATTTACTGTTTAGAGTAAACTTATAATAATCTTTATCCGTAGAGGAACCAATTCCTGCAGAGTAATTAGTATTAGTATTAATGGTTGTAGCCTGAGCAAAGGAATCATTAGGTTCGTAGTAAGTAATACAAGGAGCTGCTACCATTTTTGCCTCTACTTTGAGGTTATAACATTGGGTAATATCAAACCAACCACCATATCCGTAAACATAAATATAATAAGTACCGGGTTCTAGATTATTAAGAATTACGGACTCATTAGAAGTTCCTCCTTTAGTACTATTTCCTATTTGAGCTTGTGAACTATTATATAGTATTAAGTCATAATCTTTAGGAAGATTTTGTAAAGTAACCGTCACATCGGATTTGCTGTTTAGAGTAAACTTATAATAATCTTTATCCGTGGTGGAACCAATTCCTGCAGAATAATTAGTATTGGTACTAATGGTTGTTGCTTGGGCAAAAGAATCATTAGGTTCATAATTCGAAATACAAGGGATTTGTGCCGGGAGTGTATTAAAATTAGCTTGAGAATAATCCGAAGTATTAGAACCTTGACAATTAGTCCTAACCCTCCAGTTATAAGCCGTATTAGCTACTAATCCTGAAAGGGTAAGGGTAGTGGAATTGATAGCAGCGTTGGCTACAGTCCAGGTAGAAGCAGAGGTTGTTTTGTATTCCACTGTGTAATTTTGCGCTCCATTAGATGCATTCCATTTAAGAACAGCACTGCTGGAAGAGATATTTGAGGTAGAAAGTCCCGCAGGAGTTGAACATGAGAAGGAAGGAGGATAAATATTGGTAACTACGGCTTGCCTTTCGGTATATCCTTGTGGATTTGTTATTTGATAGTATCCATTAGCATATCCCCCCCAACCTAAATTAAAATGAATCAGATTGTTACTATCATATCCATCTGCGACAAATGCATGTCCTCCGGTAGAGGACCTTCCCGAAAAATAAACTGGATAACCTTTGGCTAACTGATCCTTAACCAGATTTAGCCATTCAGTATCACTTGTATAGTTTGATCTATACTTTATTTTACTATCTATGCTGTATTTAAAGTAATCTTGTAGAGCCTGGGCAACATCTTCACTATATGCCCCGGAACCGTTTGGCCCATACATCATATCAACAGAGATTCCGACATGAAGCATTAAAGTGGCTACAGCATCTTTCTCAGCTTCAGTTGATGATGAAGAAAGAGAATTAGGCATAGTATTCCAAAGATAGGTAGTATTTTGGAAATTAGCAGTTAATGTTTTTCCTTTCCAGTTATAATTAGAATTACTAATTGTATAAGTATGTGTTCCATTTCCTTTAACAGGATAATTCCAGAATTTCATTATTTGAGCCATGGCAGTCGCTACGCATCCTGTATAGCAAGATTTTCCCTCATAAGTAAGCGGTACAAATTTATTATAGTATGGACTTTGATTCCAAGTGGTTTTAAGAAGGGGTTCAACTTTTACAGGTTGTGAGATTTTAGCTTTTTTATTTAAGGAAAAAGAATTCCCGTCAAGTAAAGCTTCCCATTCTTTTTTAATTAAAGCATCGTCCTCACTAATGATTTTTTTGGATTTGTTTTTTCTTAAAAATTCATTGGCTGCCTGATATCCGTCAAGAATGTATAAAAACTCGGGAGATATTGGTCCATTAGTAGATAAGGAAGAATCAAAAGAATAAGCTAAAACAGGGTGGTTTCCCTTTTCAGAAGAAATAATACAAAATTCTTGTCCATTAGCGGTTTTAAAAATATAAAAACCATTGTACTTTTTATTAATTTGAGCAGTAATATTAGTTAATTGAACTTCCTGTGATCTTTTATTTTCAGATTTTAGATTAAGAAAGTTATTTGCCACCATTCGGGCAGTTTCCTCGGAAATGCTTTGCCCCTGAAAATAATAGGACAAAAGCAAACCTATAACGATAAAAATAGATTTAAATTTAAACATAGATTTATAATATTTGTTAAAATAAAAAAATAATCAAAATGTAATTAGTATTCTATACTTTAAAGAGAAGTAGAATATGAAAGATCTGAACTATTTTAATTTAAAACTAAAAGTAGTTGTTTTTAAGGTGTTTAAATATTATATAATTATATCATAGGCATAATATTGTATGGGGTTAATATTGGATAAATTTATAAAAAATAATTTAAAAAACAACTATTCAAACTTAAATTTTATATTATGTGATTAATTTAGAATGAAATTTTATTCTATATATTTAATTTATGAGATGGGTTTGTTTATTAATAAAGTTGTGAGTAAGTGTTTTATATAGTTGTATTGTAAAATTTGAAAGATGAAGATTTTAATTCATATTTATTATATAAAAAAACCGAAAGATTGATCTTTCGGTTTTTTTGTTTGTTTAACTGAGAGATTTATTTTTTAATAAACTTGTAATTTTTACCTTTAATATTTAAGTAATAGACATTAGGAGATAAATCGGAAACATTTATAGAAATAATATTGTCTATCTTGATAGGAAAGTTTTTAACAATTCTACCATTTCTATCATAAATAGTTAGGTTTGTATGTTCATTTTTATCTGAATATACTCCTTTTATATTGATAATATCCTCAACAGGGTTAGGATATAGTAGAACAGAGTTATTATTTTCTGTATTAGAAATTTCATTGTCTAGCAGAGTATCTGATATATTAACATTTTTATACGTAATATAATTTCCTTCCACCTTTAATGTATAGCACTGATTAATATCAAAATCACCTTTTTCACCATAAACTTGCACATAGTAAGTATCAGGTTTTAAAGTTTTGGAAAAAACTAATTTATTTAATTTTTTCTTTCTAGTACTTTTTCCAATTTTTTTGTATGAACTGTTAAATATTATAAAATTATAATCCTTAGGAAGATTTTGTAGAGTAACTGTTACGTTAGATTTACTATTCAAAATGAAATTATAATAATCTTTATCTGATGCAGAACCGATTCCTGCAGAGTAATCAATGTTAGATTGAATAGATGTCGCTTGTGCAAAAGAATCATTAGGTTCGTAGTTGGCAACACAAGAAGCAATTGCAGTCGCCTCAGCTTTAAGTGTATAGCATTGGGTAATATCAAAATTACCATTATACCCTTCTACAACTACATAATAAGTACCCGGCTCTAGATAATTAAGAGTTACGGACTCATTAGTAGTTCCACCATTAACACTTTTTGCAATTTGAGCTTTTGAACTGTTATATAATACTAAATTATAATCTTTAGGAAGGTCTTTTAATGTTACATTAATATTGGACCAATTGTTGAGGGTAAACTTATAATAATCTTTATCCGTAATGGTGCCAATGCCTGCAGAGTAATTAGTATTGGTATTAATGGCTGTTGCCTGCGCAAAAGAATCATTAGGTTCGTAGTTGGCAACACAAGAAGCAATTGCAGTCGCTTCAGCTTTAAGTGTATAGCATCGATTAATATCATAATTACCATTATATC
This sequence comes from Apibacter adventoris, assembly GCF_002964965.1. Classification (NCBI taxonomy): domain Bacteria; kingdom Pseudomonadati; phylum Bacteroidota; class Flavobacteriia; order Flavobacteriales; family Weeksellaceae; genus Apibacter; species Apibacter adventoris. Next base: position 55,629 of record NZ_PSZN01000017.1, on the reverse strand, counting down.
CTTCTACAACTACATAATAAGTACCTGGCTCTAAATAATTAAGAGTTACGGACTCATTAGTAAATCCTCCATTAACACTTTTTGCAATTTGAGCTTTTGAACTGTTATATACAACCAAATTATAATCTTTAGGAAGATCTTTTAAGGTTACATTAATATTGGACCAATTGTAGAGGGTAAACTTATAATAATCTTTATCCGTAGCGGAACCAATTCCTGCAGAGTAATTAGTATTGGTACTAATGGTTGTTGCCTGGGCAAAGGAATCATTAGGTTCGTAGTTGGCAATACAAGGAGCAATTACAGCCGCTTCAATTTTGAGATTATAACATTGGATAATATCAAAATAACCGTTATAACCGTAAACCATTACATAATAAGTACCAGGGTCTAGATAATTAAGAGTTATGGATTCGTTAGTATTTCCTCCATTAGTACTTTTCCCAATTTGAGCATTTGAACTATTATATACAATTAATTCATAATTTTTTGGTAGATTTTGTAGAGTAACCGTCACGTTAGATTTACTGTTTAGAGTAAACTTATAATAATCTTTATCTGCGGAGGAGCCAATTCCTGCAGAGTAATTAGTATTGGTATTAATGGCTGTTGCTTGGGCAAAAGAATCATTAGGTTCATAATTGGCAATGCAAGGAGCTGCTAAAGTGATTGCTTCAACTTTAAGTTTATAACATTGGGTAATATCGAAATAACCATTATATCCTTCTACAACCACATAATAAGTACCTGGTTTTAGATTGTTAAGAGTAACGAATTCATTTGTAGTATTATTGGCAGAACTTAATCCAATTTGTTCTTTTGAACTGTTATACACAATGAAATTATAAAACTTAGGCAAAATTGGCATGGATTTATAATTCTTAGAAAGGTCTTGTAAATTAATGGTCACATTAGAATTATTGTCAAGGATAAATTTATAATAATCTTTATCTGAAGTAGAGCCAATTCCTGCAGAGAATTCAGTATTAGTAGGAATAGGTGTCGAAGCTGTAAAAGAATCATTAGGTTCATAGTTTTCGATACAAGGAGCAATTACAGTTTCTTCAACTTTGAGGTTATAACACTGAGTAATATCAAAAGCGCCACTAGCTCCATATACATATACATAGTAAGTACCCGGGACTAGATAATTAAGAGTTATGGATTCGTTAGTATTTCCTCCATTAGTACTTTTTCCAATTTGAGCTTTTGAACTGTTATATACAAATAATTCATAATTTTTTGGTAGATTTTGTAAAGTAATTGTCACGTTAGATTTATTGTTTAGTGTAAACTTATAATAATCTTTATCTGAAGCGGAATTGATCCCTGCAGAGTATTCTGTATTAGTAAGAATAGGTGTCGAAGCTGTAAAGGAGTCATTAGGTTCATAGTTTTCGATACAAGGGGCCGGTAGTATAGTTTTAAAATTAGCTTGAGAATAATCCGAAGTATTAGAACCTTGACAATTAGCTTTGACTCTCCAGATATAAGAAGTATTAGCTACTAATCCTGAGAGCGTAAAGCTATTAGAATTAATAGAAGCGTTGGCAACAGTCCAAGTAGAAGCAGAGGCGGTTTTATATTCTATTGTGTAATTTTGAGCTCCGTTTACTACTTTCCAATTGAGAATAGCACTGTTATCAGAGATATTTGAGGTAGTAAGTCCTGTAGGGGTAGAACAAGTGATGGCAGAAGGAAAAATATTAATAAGTATAGTTTGCCGTCCGGTATATCCCCTAGGATTAGTAATCTGATAATAACCGTCATAATGTCCCCCCCATCCTAAATTAAAATGAACAAGATTGTTAGCATCATAGCCATCTGCGATAAAAGCATGTCCGCCGGTTGAAGATCTTCCGGAAAAATAAACAGGGTAACCTTCAACTAGCTGATCTTTAACATATTTTAACCAATCATTATCTGTTATTAATCCTTGATGTATAATTTCAATTTTCGGGTTATATTTAAAATGTTTTATTAAGGCTTCTTTAGCAGATGCGTCACTGGCTAAAGAAGATTCATTACCATATTTCATATTAACAGCGATTCCAGCATGAAACATTAAAGTGGCTACAGCATCAATCTCTGGTTCAGTTGATGATGAAAGTGAATTAGGCATTGTATCCCAGAGATAGGTAGTGTTTTCAAAATCTGCTGTCAATGTTTTCCCATTCAATTCAGAAAAAGTATATGTATGTGTTCCTTTTCCCTTAACAGGATAATTCCAGAATTTCATTATTTGAGCCATTGCTGTAGCAACACATCCTGTATGGGTAGGTTTATCATTAAGAATGGGGGTAAATTTATTATATTTAGGAGATTGATTCCAAGTAGTTAGAAGAAGCGGTTTAACACTTTCAGGTTGTGATAATTTAGCATTGATAGTTGAGGAAAAAGAATTTCCGTCAAGCAAATCTTCCCATTCTTTTTTAATTAATGCGTTATCCTCACTAATGATTTTTTTGGATTTGTTTTTTCTTAAATATTCGTTGGCTGCCTGATATCCGTCAAGAATATATAAAAATTCGGGTGAAATTGGTCCGTTAGTAGATAAGGGAGAATCAAAAGAATAAGCTAAAATAGGATGGTTTCCCTTTTCAGAAGAAATAATACAAAATCCTTTTTCAGTAGCTGTTTTAAAAATATAGAAACCATTGTACTTTTTATTAATTTGAGCAGTAATATTGGTTAATTGAACTTCCAAAGATCTTTTGTTTTCAGATTTTAGATTAAGAAAGTTATTTGCCACCATTCGGGCGGTTTCTTCGGAAATGTTTTGTCCTTGAAAATAATAGGACATAAAAAATCCTATAATTATAAAAATAGATTTAAATTTAATCATAAAGTAGTATTGTTTAATAAAAATTAAAAAATTATAAAAAAATATTCAAAATATAAATAATAAGTATTCTAAGCTTTAAAGAGAAGTAGAATAAGAAAGATCGGAACTATTTTAATTTTAAATTAAAGGTAGTTGTTTTTAATGAATAAAAAAATATAGAATTATGTCATAAATATATGTTTATAAAATTAGTTTGTTGCAAATATATAAAAAAATAAATATACATTTAGATTATAATATAAATATATATTTATTGTTTATATAAAGGTAAAAGATTGTAAAATAATAAAATATTATATTTCAGTTTCTTAAAATTTAGGGAGTATCTTTTAATATTTATATTAATTTAGTATATCTAATAATATAAATATAGACTGATATATAGAAATTTAAGCATGATTATAGTTTTCTTTTTATTTTTTATAAAAGAAAATGATGTATTAATCAAATTGATTTAAAAATAATAATAGGTAAGTGTAAGCTTTGATTATAATATAAATTTTAATAGTTTTAAAATGTTAATATTTATAAATGATAAATTAATTATTTACGGACAAAATAAACAAATTAAAAAAATAGAAGATGAATAGATAGTAGAATGTTTATATTTTAGTCTCTTTTATTTTTTCTTTTAAAACTTTTATTTCGTCACGTATTTTAGCAGCAGTTATAAAATCTAAATTTTTAGCTGCTTTTTCCATTTCCTTTTGCTTTTTAGAAATAATCTTATCCAAATCTACAGATTGATAATCAGGTATAGCTTCTGCCACTTGTTTTAATAATGATTCAGATTCATATTTTTCAGTAAGGACCTCTTCATTACCTATGGTTATAGAAGTAATTTTTTTATTTAAAGGTTTAGGGGTAATATGATGATCAAGGTTATATTGGTTTTGAATTTCTCTTCTTCTGGATGTTTCATCTATAGTTTTCTTCATGCTATCCGTAATTTTATCAGCATACATAATTACTTTACCATTAATATTTCTTGCAGCACGCCCTGAGGTTTGAGTTAATGATCTATGAGAACGTAAAAATCCTTCTTTATCTGCATCTAAAATCGCAACGAGCGAAACTTCCGGTAAATCTAATCCTTCACGAAGTAAATTAACTCCAACTAATACATCAAATTTACCGATTCTTAAATCTTGCATAATTTCAACTCGTTCCAAAGTATCTATATCAGAATGAATATACCTTGTTCTAATACCAAATTTTGTTAAAAATTTAGTAAGTTCTTCGGCCATTCTTTTGGTTAAAGTAGTCACTAATATTCTTTCATCTTCCTCAATTCTTTGTTGGATTTCCGCCATTAAATCATCCATTTGATTTAGAGAGGGTCTTACTTCTATTACAGGATCTAATAATCCTGTAGGACGTATAATTTGTTCCACATATATACCTTCACACTTTTGAAGTTCATAGTCAGCAGGCGTTGCACTCACATAAATAACTTGATTTTGCATACTTTCAAATTCTTCAAATTTAAGCGGACGATTATCCATGGCTGCAGGAAGTCTGAAACCATATTCAACTAAGGTTTCTTTTCTACTTCGGTCACCTCCATACATTGCGTGCACCTGGGGGAGAGTTACATGACTTTCATCTATAACCATTAAATAGTCTTGGGGGAAATAATCTAATAAACAAAAGGGTCTGGATCCGGGAGTTCTTCCGTCCAGATATCGGGAATAATTTTCGATACCAGAACAATATCCTAATTCTTTAATCATTTCCAAATCAAATTCTGTACGTTCTTTTAGTCGATGAGCCTCTAAGCCTTTGCCTATTTCATTATAATATTCTACTTGTTTACCTAAATCAATTTGTATGTTTTTAATGGCATGATTTAATGTTTCGGGAGAAGTGACAAAAAGATTAGCGGGATAAATATTAATACTTTCAAGATTATCTATAATACTGTTTGAAATATAATCTATATTTTCAATCCTTTCAACTTCATTGCCTAGCAAGTGTATCCTTATACCGGTATCGGAATAAGCAGGGAAGATATCAATAATATCCCCTTTTACGCGAAAATTTCCTCTTGCAAAATTTATTTCTGATCTTGAATAAAGGGCATTTACTAATGATTGTAATAATTTAGTTTTTGTAATATTCTGCCCTACTTTTAATGCTACTAAATTATTTTTAAATTCCTGAGGATTTCCAATTCCATAAAGACACGAAACAGAAGAAACTACCAAAACATCTCTTCTTCCAGAAAGTAATGCCGAGGTAGTGCTTAAACGTAATTTTTCCAGATTTTCGTTAATGGATAGATCTTTTTCTATATAAGTATTAGTGGTAGGCATAAAAGCCTCGGGTTGATAATAATCATAATAAGAAACAAAATATTCAACAGCATTATTAGGAAAAAATTCTTTAAATTCCATATATAATTGAGCTGCTAGTGTTTTGTTATGTGCTAATATAATAGTGGGACGCTGAATTTTTTCTATAACCTTGGCAATAGTAAAAGTTTTACCAGATCCGGTTACTCCTAAGAGAGTTTGATATTTTTCTTGATTTAAAAATCCTTTTGATAAAGAATTTATTGCTTGAGGCTGATCACCTGTGGGATTAAATGGAGAAACTACCTTAAAGTTCATAGTTTAAAAAAATAAAGTTACTGTAAAAATGTAGAAACTCATAAGTAAATCTTAATTGGTTTCTAATTTTAGAAAATGTTATATTTACAAATAGTTATAAAGCAGAAAAATAAATTATAAAATAGGTTAAATCTAAATTATATTGTTAATAATTATTTATATCAAAAAATTGTAATTTATAAGGTTAGTAATCAATTCTTAACTTATAGTTTACATTCATCCTTGTTTGAATTTTGATTTATAAAAGATTAAAAAATAAGTATTTTTTTAATAGTTAAAATTAAAGAAATAATTTTAAAAATTTATTACTTCTGAAATTAATTTATATTCAATAATGTTATTAATATTTAGACAAAATTATAATCATATCCGAAAAAGATTCTAAATAAAATGAAAAGATATAATAAATATTTAATGTAAGTTACGTTTAGTAAGTTCATCTCTCAATTTAGCAGCAGTTTCATAATCTTCACTTTCAAGTGCCTTATTTATTAATTCATTAATTTCAGTTTCTGAAAGATGTGAAAAGGTTTCTTCTAAATCTTCCATTTTAAGTTGATTTTCTATATTATCAATAGTCTTTTCAAAAGAAGAATTACCAGTGTTATTTTCTTTCATTTCCATATATACTCCTGCTTTTTTCATAATTTCTTTATTAGTATATATAGGAGCATCAAAGCGTATAGCTAAAGCAATAGCATCAGAGGTTCTGGAATCTATTTCTTTTTCCTCGTCTGTTTCCCTATTTTGAAATAAAATATTGGAATAAAAAACCCCATCTATTAATTTATATATAAAAACAGCTTTGACGATAATATGAAAGCTTTTAGCGAACGTAGTGAATAAATCGTGGGTAATAGGTCGTGGAGGAGTTATGTCTTTTTCTAAGGCTAAAGCAATAGACTGAGCTTCAAAACTGCCTATTATTACAGGAATTTTTCTTTTACCAAAATCTTCTTCTAAAATAAGAGCATAGGCTCCGGTTTGAGTTTGGCTATATGAAATTCCCCGAATATTTAATCTAATTAAATCCATATTTTATTTCAGTAAGCTATAAGTAGAAATGTAAATAAGAGTTTGCAATTTACAAATATTTTTCCTATTTTTTTGAATATTATAAAAAGTGGAATAATTAAAAAATATTTTTAATTTCAAGATTTATATTTGAACCAAAAAATTTTTTTGCAAGTTTTATAAATGTAGGGGTTAGATCTGAAACATAAAATTCATATGAAGGATTTTTATTTTCTGAAATTAATAAATTTTTCTTTGTCAAATCTTGTTTAATGTAGTTAGCTACAATTAAAGGAGAATCAATTACCTGAATTTTGTTTTTATAAAAATGTTTTACTTCTTCTAATATTATAGGATAATGTGTACATCCCAAAATTAAAGAATCAATATTTTGTAGTTTTTTATTACTTAGGTATGTTTTAAGCACAATGTTGGAAACTTCATGGTTATTATAGCCTTCTTCAATAACAGGAACCAATAGGGGGGTGGCAAGTTCTTGAACCTCAATATGATAATTTAGTTTTTTAATACTTTTTTTATAAATATGGGATAAAATAGTTGATTTTGTGGCAATAACTCCTACATTTTGATTAAATGTGAAAGCTACTTTTTCTGCAACGGGAGAAATAACATCATAAACAGGAACGTTTTTTTCTTTTGCAATTATCTTTACTTCTTTTAAAGCATTAGCTGTAGCGGTATTACAGGCAATAACTATAGCTTTACATTTTTTTTCTAATAAAAATTTAGTAATCTTTTCAGAGTACTCAATAATAACTTCTTTAGATTTATCTCCGTAAGGTAAATGTTTTGAATCTCCAAAATAAATAAGGCTTTCATTTGGTAATAGCCTCTTAATTTCTTTAGCGTTAGTTAATCCACCCATACCGGAATCAAAAATGCCTATTGGTTGACCTTCTTCTTTCATCTATGCAAAAATAAGTGATTCTGATTAATTCGTAAAAAAGAATTTTGAGATTATTCCATCTGTTTGAAATAAATAATCTGTGGCTATTTTTATTATAGAATCCTGAATAATTATTTTCTTTTCTTTTTCTAATTTTTCTAATTCTTTATAGAAATGTTGTATTATAAAAATGGGAAAATTTCTTTCAATTTCTTGTATACTTACTCCCCATATTGTTCGTAGTCCTAACATTATTTTTTCATTATAGGAATCTATTTCAGTAATTATTTCATGATCAGAAGGTAATTTCTTTTCTTGTAATGATTTGATATATTTCATATTATTTGAAATATTCCAACTCCGAATATTTTTCCCATTAAAAGAATGAGCCGAGGGACCTATACCCAAATAAGGTTCATTTTTCCAATAAGAACTATTATGAAGAGAAAAAAAATTATTTTTTCCAAAATTAGAGAGCTCATATTGTATATAATTATTTTCTAAAAGTTTCTCTCTCATTAGATGAAATTGTTGCCATTGTTTTTCTTCATCGATTTCGGGTATCTTTCCTTTTTTTATTTGAGAATCAAATACTGTTTTAGATTCCACTGTAAGCGCATAAGAAGATATATGAGGAATTTCTAATGAAATTGCTTGGGATAAATTATCTAACCAAAATTTATTTGTGGTAGTTTGCCCTCCATAAATTAAATCTATAGAAATATTTTCAAATCCTGCTTTTTTAGCATTTAAAACACAATCTTTTGCTTGTTGAGAATTATGGGCGCGATTCATTAATCGAAGGTCTTCTTCAATAAAAGATTGAATACCTATACTTAGACGATTGACAGGAGAATTGTTTTTAAGATATAATAAAAAATCTTTTGATAAATCATCAGGATTTGCTTCCAGAGTAACTTCTTTTAATTGAGAAATATTATAATTTCTTTCAATGTTCTGAAATAAAAAATCTAATTCAAAGTAAGATAATAAAGAAGGAGTTCCGCCTCCAAAATATATAGTATTAATCGGTTTATTATCTAACTCAGATTTTCGCATTTGTAATTCAGTACCTATCATTTTTATAAGTTCTGATTTATAAGTAAATCGAGTGGAAAAATGAAAGTTACAATAATTGCATTTTTTTCTGCAAAATGGAATATGAATATAGATTCCGGACATAACAAAAAAGACTTGATTTATTTGAAATCTAGGATATTATAAAATTTTGAGTATTTTAAAAACGAAATCCTTTTTCGATTAATAAATTTTTAAATTTATCATAATTATTATTTAAAGCAGATTTAGGAATAAAATTTAAAATTTTATTTTTTTGAATTAAGATAAATCCGTTTGAATTCTCTATAATCTTTTTTATATCTTCCCATAAAATTAGTGAATCAAAATTTTTTCCTGTTAATGAAATGTTTTCATTTCCAAAGTAGTAAATAATTTTTTCAGTTATTTCCGGCATTTTGGGAATTTGTATTTTAGAATAAATATAAAAAATAAAAGGATTTACAAAAATAAAAAATAAGGAGAAGACTAAATAATAAATAGGAGTAGAGACAGTATTTTCAAGATTCCAACCTAAAATATAACAACCTAACAATAATATTCCTATTATTTCAAAAAAAATGAATATAGGTTTTTTAAAAAAAAATTCCATTATTACTTTTAAATAATGTTCGGATGATACTTGGGCTTCTATTTCCATAAAATGTAAAGTTAAAAGTAATTTAAAATATTTTACAAAAATTTACAATAATATTAATTAATAAAAACATATGGGCATTTATAAGACAAGTTAGAGTTATGAAATATTAGTAAATGTAATTCATTATATATGAAGAGAATGTTTTATTAAGAGCTTAATATGTGTGTAAATAAAAATCTAATTTTAATAGTTACATATTATTAAAAATATAAAAAAATAAATGGAAAATTCAAGAATCATTAAATAATTTATATAAATCTATAACATTTCCTATAATTAACAACGAAGGGGATTCAGACTTATCTGCCAATTCTGCTAAATGCGAAAGAGTTCCTGTAAAAATTTTTTCATCTGGACAAGTGGCTTTGCTAATAACAGCTATAGGAGTTAAAATATCTTTTTTGTAATGTATAAGAATATCTTGAATAAATTGAGCTTTCATTTTTCCCATATAAATGACAAGAGTATGGTTAAAATGAGAGATTGCCTCCCATGGTAATGTTTCCTCTTCTTCCTGATTATGTCCGGTAATAAAGGTGACCCCTTTAGAAACATTTCGATGAGTTAGAGGAATTTTAAAATAAGCACTGGCACCAATTGCGGAAGTAATACCGGGAATAATTTCGCATAAAATATTATTTTTTTGTAAAAAATGTAGTTCTTCACCTCCTCTTCCGAAAATAAAAGGATCTCCTCCTTTAAGTCGGACAACCAGCTTTCCTGAGTTAGCGTGCATAACCATTAGGTTATTAATTTTTTCTTGCACTATTAGATGATTACCTGCTTTTTTACCTACAAATATTTTCTCAGCATCTCGTCGTGAAATATCCAATATCTTTCGATTTACTAAATTATCATATAAAATAACGTCTGCCTGTTGTAATATTTGCAATCCTTTTAGAGTTAAAAGCTCTGCATCACCAGGACCTGCCCCTAATAAAACAACACGTCCTTCTGTTTTATGATAGTTATCATAAAGACTATCTTCTAAATATTTTTCAGCTTCACTTTCATTACCTCTATTAGCAAGAAAAAGAAAATTACTGCGAAATAATTTTTCCCAAAAATTACGACGATCAATAGAAGAATAGATTTTTTGTTTGACTTTATTTCGCCATTTTCCTGCAATCTGAGCGGCTTTTCCTATATGTAAAGGTAAAATAGCCTCCAGTTTTTCACGAATTTGTTTTATAAGAACAGGGGCTTTACCACCGGAAGAAATAGCTATCATAATTGGAGAACGATCTATTATAGATGGAAATATAAAGGAACAAAGATCAGGATGATCTACTACATTGATAAAAATATTATTTTTTTCTGCTTCTCTATAAACCTGAATGTTTAAGTCTTGATTATTAGTTGCGGCAATAACCAAAAATTTATCCAGAATATGTTCAGGTCTAAATTTTTTGGCTATCCATTGAATTTTCTTTTTTTTAACAAAAATTTCTAGGTTGAAACAAAGCTCTTTTGAAACAATAAATACATCAGCTCCTGCATCTATAAGCAACTGTATTTTACGATATGCTACATCTCCACCCCCAATAACTAAAATTTTTTTATTTTTTAAATTAAGGAATACAGGAAGATAATCCATAATTATGCATAAAAGTCTTTAGCTGGGTTAACTACCGGACGAATAATTTTTTCTCTAATTAAAAAATCTCCAAATCCTTCATTACCTATGCGTTTTTCAGACCATGAACCTATAAGCGGGTCAATTGATGAAAGGATTTCATCTACAGTTATATTTTCCTTATAAAGTTTAGGAATACGTAGTCCGATACGATCTCCTCCTAAATAAAGGTTGTACCTGCCCAAGGCTTTTCCAACCAAACCTATTTCGGCTAACATAGCCCTACCACATCCATTAGGACAGCCGGTAATTCGTAAAACAATAAAATCATTAGACACTTTATGTTTGGTCATTATTTTTTCCACCTTTGTAACAAATTCAGGTAAAAACCTTTCAGATTCAGCCATAGCTAAAGGACAAGTGGGAAAAGAAACACAAGCCATTGAATTTTTTCGTTGTTCTGTAACTTCATCATTAATAAGACCATGGTTACGAGCTATTTCTTCAATTCTTGATTTATTATTTTCACTAACTCCAGAAACTATCAAATTTTGATTAGCTGTAAGTCTGAAATCACCGGTATGAATTTTAGCTATTTCAGCTAAACCTTTTTTTAAAGGTTTTTTGGGGTAATCTAATATACGTCCATTCTCTATAAATAAGGTTAAATGCCATTGTTTATCAATCCCTTTTACCCAGCCAATTCGATCTCCTCTACTAGTGAATAAATAAGGTTTAATGGGTTGAAATTTTAATTTAGCCCTTTTTTCTACTTCTTTTATAAAGTTATCTATCCCAACACGTTCTAATGTATATTTTGTTTTAGCATTTTTTCGGTTGCTACGGTTTCCCCAGTCTCGTTGAGTGGAAACTACAGCTTCAGCAATTGACAGAGTATCTTTTTTATCTATGTATCCAAATTCAGAGGCAGTACGGGGATAAGTGCTTTTATCTCCGTATGTCATGGATAATCCACCACCTACTAAAACATTAAAACCTATTAGCTTTCCTTTTTCCTGAATAGCGACGAAATTTAAATCATTAGCATGTAAATCCACATCGTTTTGTGGAGGAATAACCACAGTAGTTTTAAATTTTCTAGGGAGATAGGTAGGACCTAATATAGGTTCATTATCAGAGGTAGAAAGTTTTTCACCATCTAAAAATATTTCTGCATATGCATGGGTTTTGGGCAAAAGATGTTCTGAAATTTTTTTAGCCCATTCATAGGCTTCTTGATGTAGTTCTGATTCTATAGGATTTGAAGTACATAATACATTTCGGTTAACATCTCCTGCGGTAGCAATGGAATCTAGACCTAATCTGTGAAGAAGCTGGTGCATAGGTTTTATTTTGGGCTTTAAAACCCCATGAAATTGAAAGGTTTGACGTGTAGTCAGCCTTATACTGCCATAAAGTGTTTCCTCTGTAGCAAACTTATCTATACCTAACCATTGTGCCGGAGTTATAATTCCACCAGGTAAACGACAACGTAACATAACATTTAATAGAGGTTCTAATTTTTCTTCTTTTCTCTCTGCCCTTAAATCTCTATCATCTTGTTGATACATTCCGTGAAATCGAATTAATTGGAAATTATCACCTTTAAATCCACCGGTAAGTTCATCCTTAAAATCATTTTCAATAGTTCCCCGTAAAAAATTACTTTCTTTTTTTAGCCTTTCATTATCAGAAAGAGGAGTTGAGTCTCCCTGTTCGTTATTCATTGTATTATTTTATTAGTTTAATATATGTCTTTTAAATATCTCTGTGCAACACGAAGGTTATTAATAAAATCCTCAGCTTCTTCTTTATTCATATTCCCTTCTTTCATAATAATGTTAGTTAATGTTTTTTCTACATCCTGAGCCATTTTTAACGCATCTCCGCATACGTAAATATGAGCTCCATCATTAATCCAATTCCATATTTCTGAAGCTTTATTAAATATTTTATCCTGAACATAAATTTTCTGAGCCTGATCTCTTGACCAAGCAAGATCTATTTGAGTTAAAAGACCTGTTTTTACATAATGTTGCCATTCTGTTTGGTATAAAAAATCAGAAATAAAATGTTGATTACCAAAAAACAACCAATTTTTGCCCTTTGCAGAATCAGCTTCTCTTTGTTGCATGAATGCACGAAAAGGAGCGATTCCTGTACCACAGCCTATCATAATTATAGGAACGTTAGAAGTAGGGAGACGAAAACGATCATTGGGCTCGATAAATATTTTTACTTCATCATTTTCTTTTAAAAAAGAAAGGTAGCCGGAGGCTCCTCCATATCTTTTTTTGCCATTTTTTAAATATTTAACAACTCCTACTGTTATATGAGCTTCATAGCCTACTTCTTCTTGAGAAGAAGCAATTGAATATAAACGAGGAGTTAATGGACGTAAACAAGATAAAAACTCTTCAGCAGTAATGACAGCCGGATATTGAAGAATCATATCTACAATGGGGGTATTTTTACTATATTCCTTTAAATCAAACTCATTAGATATTATTTGGTTTAATTTTGATTTTCCGGCAAATTTCGCATATTTAGTAACAATAATTGGAGTATTCTGTGTTAATTCATAGTGATGGGTAAGAGCATCAAATAAAGTAATAGTTTTTCCAAAATAATTAACGGGACTATCTTGAGCTAATTGAAGCACAGATAGTATTTCATTAATTAATTCAGGCATATTTTTAAACCAGATACCTAATGCGTCTCCGGGTTGATATTTTAGTTGAGAATCCCCTAAATCAATTTCTATATGTCGAATATCTTTATCTGCTTGTCTTGCTGTAATTTTCTGATTTACGGAAATTTGAGCATGGAAAGGTTTTTCTTTGGTATAAATACTGCTTTCAACTAAAATTTCTTGATGAGATTGAGATTTTGATTGAGTAATTGAAGATAGGTTTTTTTCTAAATAATTTATTACATTTTGTCTCCAAAGATCAGCAGTTTTTTGATAATCTAAATCACATACCATCAGATCCATTATACGTTTTCCACCTAATTTATACAACTGAGAATCAAAATCTTTACCTGCTTTACAAAAAAAATCGTAAGAAGAATCGCCCAATGCTAAAATAGAATAATTAAGACTGTTTAAATGGGTTATTTTTTTAGAGAATAAAAATTTAAATAAAGCTAATGCCTCTTCCGGAGGCTCTCCATCTCCATGAGTGGAAGTTATTATGAATAAATATTTTTCCTGGGAAATTTGTTTTAATTTATAATCACCTGCCTGAATGAGTTTTACATTTAAACCTATACGTTCTATATCTACAAAGAGTTGCTCTGCTATTTTTTTGGAATTACCCGTCTGAGAAGCAGAAATTATAGTGATAGTTGTTAAAGAATTTATTTCATTGTTTGAAGTTAAACAGATATTTTCTGGATTCAAATTGTTAGAAGCATTCCATAAATATCCTGCAAGCCAAGCCTGTTGAGTTGAGTTCAATTCTTTGAGAAGAACATTTAACTTCTTTAATTGTTCTTGAGTGATTGGCAAAGTTAAATTATTCATTTTCTATTGTCCAATGTGGCTATTTAAATACATAAAAATATGGTATAAAATAATATAAAATAAGTATTGTTCATTATATCAATACAACTAACAAACTTACAAATTAAAAAGGATAAAATATTATTTTATTAAATAAAAAAAAATATAAAATATGGATTTATATTTAAAATAATTTTATGTTAATTATATTGATTTATTGATTGCTTTTTTTTTCACTTAAAAAGTAGTATTATGATAATAATGCAATTATTATTAAAATAATATGTGATAATTTGATGTAATCAATAATAAATGAAAATATTTAATAATATAGAATATTTTTATATTTAATTCCTACTTAATCGATATAGTTTATAGATTTTATTTATATTTGCATATTAATTAATAAGAGTTAAGATTAGGGGGTAACAAATGATAAAAAATGCTTTTGTAATAATAAGTCTAATTTTTATTTTTTCCTGTTCTGATAGGAAGATTGTAACAAAAAATGATGACCCTAATAATAATACAAATGAAATTCAAATTTCAGGTGCTTTTGCGTTATATCCTATGGTTGTGAAGTGGGCGGAAGAATTTAAAAAAGAAAACCCCGAAGTAAGAATAGATATTTCTGGAGGTGGAGCAGGTAAAGGAATGACGGATGTAATTTCGAGTATAGTTGATCTAGGCATGGTATCTAGGGAATTACATAAAGAAGAAATAAAGAAAGGAGCTTATTCTATAACTGTAGCTAAAGATGCAGTAGTAGCGACTATTAATGAAAATAATCCAGGTTTAGATCACATAAAGAAAATAGGGCTAAAAAAAGAAGTTGCTAGTAAATTATGGAATAATACTATTTCGTATTGGAATCAGATTGATAAAAGTAGTAAAAATAATTATCCTATTCGTATATATACTAGGGCTGATGCATGTGGAGCAGCAGAAACATGGGCAGCATGGATTAATAAAAAACAAGAAGATTTAGAAGGAATAGCAGTATATGGAGATCCTGGAGTTGCATCTGCTGTACAAAAAGACAAATTTGCTATAGGATTTAATAATATTGCTTATGTATATGATTTGAAAAGCCAAAAACCTTATAAAGGTTTAGCTATTCTCCCTATAGATATTAATAACAATGGAATTATTGATAAAGATGAAAATTTTTATGATGATTTAAAAATGCTTTTAAAGGCTGTTTCGGAAAAAAAATACCCGTCTCCTCCTGCAAGAAATCTGTATATAATTACCAAGGGAAAACCTGCAAAACCTATAGTAATAAAATTTTTAAAATTTATATTATCTAAAGGACAAAAATATACATTAGAAAATGGTTATGTTGCCTTGTCTGAGGAAGATAGAAAAGAAGAATTAAAAAAAATAAATTAAAGTACACGGATGTCTCGTTTAAAGTGGCGGATATTTAAAGATAAATTTGCAGAAAAATATATGTTATTAATAACAGTAGCCTCTATATTGTTATTATTTCTTATAGGTATAGGATTGTATGCAAAATCAATTCCTGTTTTAGATTACTTTCCACTTTCTGAATTGCTATTTTCTTCACAATGGAAGCCTTTAAAAGGACAATTTGGTTTTTTACCATTTATATATGGAACTCTTAGTGTTACAATGCTATCTGTTATGTTTGCATTGCCTATTTCTCTTTTAACCTCCTTATATATTACAGAAAAATCGCATAGGACAATGAAAAAAATAATTTTTCCTGTTTTAGATATTTTGGCTGGTATTCCTTCAATTATATATGGAGTTTGGGGAGTTTTAATTATAGTACCATGGATTTCAGATTATTTGGGACCTAAATTTTCTGATTTTACTAGTGGATATTCAGTTTTAGCAGGAGGAATCGTTTTGGGTGTGATGATTATCCCAATTCTTATAAGCCTTTTTGTAGAAGTATTATCAAATGTTTCACAAGATTTGAAAGATGCGTCAATATCTTTAGGTGCCACACATTGGCAAACTTCTAAGTTTGTAGTTTTAAGGAGAGCTTTTCCTGGGATTTTAGCAGCAATAGTTTTATCAATATCCAAAGCTTTTGGAGAAACGATTGCCGTAGTTATGGTTTGTGGTAATGTCCCAGCAAAACCTACTTCTATTTTAGATAGTTGTTATCCTTTACCAGCATTAATAGCTAATAATTATGGAGAAATGTTATCTATACCAAATTATGAATCAGCATTAATGTTTGCCGCTTTAATATTGTTTATGATTATATTAATATTTAACGTAGGAGCCAGAATAATACTTCAGAAAGTAGAAGCTAAATATATCTTATGAAAATTAAATTTTTAGAAGAAAAGATTATGAATATTTTAATGATAATTTCTATCATTTTAGTAATCTCTTTTTTAGGAAGTATACTTTGGACTGTTATAAAAAAAGGAATACCTGTATTGTCTTGGGATATGATTTCAAAACTTCCTGGTGGTGGGTTTTATATAGGTAAAGAAGGAGGAATACTTAATGCTATTGTGGGATCCTTGTATATCGTAGGCGGGGCTACTTTAATTGGCCTTTTAATTAGCATTCCTGTAGTTTTTTATATAAATATATATTTAAAGAAAACTCATTTTTTAGCAAAATTTGCACGTTTAACCTATGATGTATTATTTGGAATACCCTCAATTGTGTATGGAGCTTTTGGGTTTACTATTATGGTTTTTCTAGGATTAAGAACCTCTCTTTTGGCAGGTATTATAGTAATTTCGCTTTTAATTATTCCTATATTTATTCGATCTATGGATGAGGTGACTAAACAGTTACCTAGAGAATTATTGGAGGTATCATATTCGTTAGGAGCTACTCGTTTAGAAACTTTAAAAATTGTAATAAGACAAATTGCTCCGGGAATTGCCACAGCAACCTTTTTATCTATAGGTAGAGCCATAGGAGATACAGCCGGAGTTATGTTTACAGCAGGTTTTACGGATAATATACCTACATCACTTAATCAACCGGCAGCTACTTTGCCTTTGTCTATATTTTTTCAGTTAAGCAGTCCGTCCGATGATGTTCAGAATAAAGCCTATGCTGCAGCATTATTGTTAACTATTATAGTTTTGGTATTAAGTATTTTGGGTAGGTTGTTTTTACATAAATTTTCAAAAAATAAAATTTCATGATTCCTAATAATGCAATCGTTTATAATTTGATTCTAAAAAAATGAATAGTAAAATAAATCAATCATTTTTACCCAACAATAAATTTGGAGAAATACATAATCCCTTTAGTATAAAAATTAAAAATTTTAATCTTTACATTAAAGATCAACATATTTTAAAAGATATAAATGTTGAAATTCCTAATCGTAAAATTACCTGTATAATAGGACCATCAGGATGTGGAAAAACAACTTTATTAAAAAGTATTAATAGACTAACCGATACAATTTATAAAGTAAAGATTACTGGAAACATTTTAGTAGATAATGAAGATATTTATGATAAAAATGTCGAAATAACTCATATAAGAAAAAAGATTGGATTATTATCTCAACGCCCAACTCCATTACCAATGTCGATTTATGATAATATAACTTATGGTTGTAAAATACATGGAGTTAGAGGAAGAAAGAAATTAGACCAAATTGTTGAATATTATCTTAAAGCAGTCGGATTATGGGAAGAGATAAAAAACAGATTACATACCTCTGCCTCAAGTTTATCTATAGGACAGCAACAAAGACTATGTTTAGCAAGAGGTTTAGCTGTAGAGCCTGAGTTTATTTTAGGGGATGAGTCTACATCTGCTTTAGACCCAATTTCCAGTAATACCATCGAAAAATTATTTTTGGATTTAAAAAAAGAATATGGCATTGTTTTAGTCACACATACTTTAACTCAGGCATTAAGAATTGCCGATAATGTAATATTTATGTATTTAGGTGAAATAGTTGAGCAAGGAGAAGCTCAAGAAGTTTTTAATAACCCTAAAAATGTATTAACACAAAAATATCTTTCAGGGGCATTTAGTTAACGATTAGTTTAAATATGTTATAATTAGATAAAATGAGGCAAGAAGATTTATTAAATTGGAATAAGGAAATTAAAGAACTAACAGTATTTGAAAAAATTAAATTTGTCTTAGATACTATTCCAGGGAAAAAGGTTTTTTCAACTTCATTTGGTATTGAAGATCAAATGATTACAGATATATTGTATAATTATGTAGAAAAAGTAGAAGTTTTTACATTAGATACAGGGAGAAATTTTGAAGAAACTTATGATGTGTTTCAGTCTTCACAGATAAAATATAAAAATTTTAAATTTAAAATATACTATCCAGATGAAAAAGATATAAGAGAATACGTTGAAGAATTTGGTATAAATGGATTTTATAGAAGTATAGAAAACAGAAAACAATGCTGTTATATAAGAAAGGTAATTCCGCTTGCTAGGGCCTTAAAAGAAGCAAATTTGTGGATAACAGGTTTACGAGCAGAACAATCCCCGAATCGGGAAAACATGCAGTTTTTAGAATGGGATGATACGCATAATCTTATTAAATTTAATCCTTTATTAAATTATACTCTAAAAGAAGTAGAAGAATATATAAAACAAAATCAAGTACCCATTAATCGCTTATATAAAAAAGGTTATCTCAGCATTGGATGTGCGCCTTGTACCCGTGCCTTACAAGAAGGTGAAGATTTCAGAGCTGGAAGATGGTGGTGGGAAAACGGAAAAAAAGAATGTGGTTTACACATACATAAAGATAAAAATAATTAATAATGAGTTTAGATAAACATTTAGAAACTTTAGAGAATGAAAGTATTTATATAATACGGGAAGTAGTTTCTCAATTTAACAAACCCGTACTATTATTTTCAGGAGGTAAAGATTCCATAACATTAGTTCGATTGGCTCAAAAAGCATTTTACCCGGCTAAAATTCCTTTTCCGCTTTTACATATAGATACCGGACATAATTTTCCGGAAACTATAGAATTTAGAGATTGGTTAGCTAAAAAATTAGGGGTAGAATTAATTGTTAGATATGTACAAGATAGTATAGATCAAAAGAAAGTAAAAGAAGAAACCGGGAAATATGCCAGTAGAAATTCGTTACAAACAGTGACTCTTTTAGATGCAATAGAGGAATTTGGGTTTGATGTTTGCATGGGAGGAGCAAGAAGAGATGAAGAAAAATCAAGGGCTAAAGAAAGAATATTTTCGGTTCGTAATGATTTTGGACAATGGGATGCAAAAAAACAAAGACCGGAATTATTTACAATATTAAATGGTAAAATACATTTTGGTGAAAATGTTAGAGCTTTTCCTATAAGTAACTGGACAGAAGAAGATGTTTGGAATTATATCAAACAAGAAGGTATTAAATTACCCTCTATTTATTTTGCACATTCCAGAAAATTAGTAGAAAGAGATGGGAGCTATATAGCATTTTCTGATTATCTTAATTTAGTGGATTCAGATAAAGTTCTAGAAGGTATAGTAAGATTTAGAACTGTGGGAGATATGACATGTACAGCAGCTCTTCTTTCAAATGCAACAACTATTGAAGAAGTTATGAAAGAAAATAAATCGTCAAAGACATCTGAAAGAGGAGCTCGAATGGATGACAAACGATCCGAAGCAGCTCTAGAAGAACGTAAAAAAATAGGATATTTTTAATTTTAATTAAACGAATAGATGGATTTATTAAAAATAAATACAGCAGGTAGTGTAGATGATGGAAAAAGCACTTTAATAGGGAGACTACTTTATGACAATGGAGCACTTACTAAAGAACAAGAAGATTTAATAAAGAAAAAAACTGAAGAAAAAGGTTTATCCGATCTTGACTTTTCAGTAATTACCGATGGGCTTATAGCTGAAAGGGAACAGGGAATAACTATTGATGTAGCCCATATATATTTTTCTACTCCCGAACGTAAATTTATTATTGCAGATAGTCCGGGACATGTAGAATATACACGTAATATGGTTACAGGAGCTTCAAATTCTGAAGTGTCAATTATTTTAATAGATGCCAGAAAAGGACTGTTAGAACAAACTTATCGACATTATTTTATTAATCGTTTACTTAGGCAATCGCATATTTTATTTTGTATTAATAAAATGGATTTAGTAGATTATGATGAGAAAGTGTTTCAGAATATTTCACGTCAGATTAATAATATGTTAGAACAGTATCCTAAACAAGATCAAGAAATAGCTATTATTCCTGTAAGCTCTTTAAAAGGTGATAATATCGTGTATAAATCTGATAATATGCCATTTTATAAAGGAAAAACTCTATCTGAGCTATTACATACCATAGGTAAAACACAATCGGAACATTCTGACTTTAGAATGGATATACAACAAGTTTTACATGTTCAGAATGAAGAATTTACTGATTATAGAGCATATGCTGGAAGAATTATAAGTGGATCGATTTCATTAGGAGATACTATTATAGTATTACCTTCCGGGAAAAAAAGTAAAGTGCAGGAAATAAGAAAGTATAAAACCACTTATGAAAAAGCAGAACAAGGACAATCTATACAAATACGACTGTCTGATGATATAGATATTAGTAGAGGGAGCATGCTAATTAAAGAAAATAAAGATTTTCTTATCAATAAAGATATTTTGGCAGATTTAGTTTGGTTAGACGAGCAAAAAGCTACCTTAAGTGGTAAATATGGTATACAAGCAGGAGCTAGAATGGGAGTATGTAAGTTACATGAAATTCATTATATTATTCCTCCGGAAGATCCATCTGCTAAATTTGAAGCTTCGGAAATATCTATGAATGAAATTTCAGAGGTAAATATAAAGTTAGCTTCACCATTATATTTGGATAAATATGAAGATAACAAAATGAATGGAGCATTTATTTTAATAGACATGCAAACCAATAATACTGTAGCAGTTGGTTTTGTTAAATAATAAATAATAATATTGAAAAAGAATTTATCTATCTACAGATAAATTCTTTTGATTTTATTCAGTACGTAAAGCTTCAATAGGTTTAATTTGGACAGCACGTTTTGCCGGAATAAGTCCAATAAGAACCCCTAAACCAACCATAATTGTTAAAGCTATTAAGACATTCCATAAATTAACCGTAGGATTATAAAATGGAAAACTAGGGCTTTCTCCTATAGAGGAACGTATGAAAATAAGAAGTAAAATACCTCCGATAAATCCGATTATTCCTGAAAAAACAGTTAAAAAAACACTTTCTAATAAAATTTGTTGTTTTATTTCTCCAGGTTTGGCACCTAAAGCCCTTCGAATTCCAATTTCAAGGGTTCTTTCTTTTACTGTAATTAATAAAATATTGGAAATGGCTATTACTCCAGCTAAAATAGTAAGCCCTCCAACAACCCAGGTTAATATTTGCATACCAGTTAAAAAGCCTGTAACTTTTTTAAAATTTTCTGCAAAGTTGAATGCTCCAAAAGCTTTTTCATCAGTAGGTGCAACATCATATTTTTTTTTGAGTAATAGTTTGATTTTTTTTTCTACGGTTTTTACATTATATTGAGGTTTTATAGAAATTGCCATCCAATTAATTTTATCTCCTTTATTATAGAGAATTTGAAAAGTATTGAATGGGATATATATTGTATTTTCTCCTTCTATGCTGGCATTGGCTAATCGGTAAACACCTATTATCTGAAAATAAATTCCTCCTATTTTAATAAAACCTCCAATAGGTTTTTCATTTTTTTTAAATAATTGTTCTGCAACTTCTTTTCCGATAACAGTTACTTTTCTATTTTGAGAAATATCGTTTTCATTTAGAAATCTTCCATCAATTAATTCCTTTTTTTCAATTTTAGAAGCAATAGGGTAGTCTCCATAAATGTTATAATTTTTACTTATATTTCCATGGGACACTAATCCTTGAGCTGAATTTCGTACACTTCTAGGAACAATAAAATCTATTTCATGCACTTCTTTTTTTAAATAATCTACATCATTAATATGTATAAATAATTCTCTATTTCTAGGATAACCTTTATAGGGTTCACCTGTATAATCAGCCCATAAAAAAATGCTATTTGTAGCAAATCCATCAAATATTTTATTAAATCCATTTTCAACACCTTTAGCAGCTCCTAAAAGAAAAACGTATAAAAACATTCCCCAGGCAACCCCTATCATTGTTAGTATGGTTCTTAATTTGTTTTTACTCAAAGAATAATAAATTTCGCTCCAAGTTTCTCTTTCAAAAATAAGCATAATACTTTGTCTTAATTTATTATATTAATCTGCTCTTAAAGCTTCAATAGGTTTAATTTTAGCAGCTCTGCGAGCAGGTATAAAGCCGGCAATACTTCCAAAAATAATTAAGCAGAAAGTTGCAAATAATATTAATGTCCAACTTACAGATGGATCCACTATAAAATAATCCGATAAATGATCTCCAATTAAATATAAAGTTAAAATGCCTAGTAAAACCCCTAAAATTCCCGAAATAACAGTTATAAATATAGATTCATGCAATATAAGACCAATTATATTAGATGGTTTTGCTCCCAGAGCTTTTCTTACACCAATTTCTTTAGTTCTTTCTTTAACAATATAAACCATAATGTTGCTGATGCCTATAATACCAGCCATAATAGTTCCAAATCCAATAAAAATAACTAAAAAAGAAATGACAGCAAAAAAAGCAAATGTATCACCCATATTTTCTGCATTGTTTCTTACATACAAGCCTGATTTATCTGATGGAGATATTTTTAGCTTAGATCTTAAATCCATTTCAATATTTTTTCCTAATTTAATTGCCTGCTGAGGATTCATTGAAGAGTTGTAGGATAAATCAATCTGATTTATTGTATCAGAATTTTTTTTTGCTAATTGTAAAGTAGTTATAGGTACATAAATTATTCTTTCTTCTCTATCTCCTCCACTGTCAGTAAATACTCCAATAATTTTATAATTTATGCCACCGATTGAGATATATTTCCCTAAGGCATTTTCGTTTTTAAATAAATCTTTTTCTATTAATCTGCCAATGGCGGCAAATTTCTGATCATTATTCATATCATTTTTTGAAATAAAGCGACCTGAAATCATTACTATTTTTTCAATATATTGTTTTTCAGGAAAGATCCCCTGAATGGGATATTTACCTGTTTCCATACCATATCGTACGGTATCAGATGTGGAAATAACAGATGTCTTATATTCAAGTTCTTTATTGTAAACTTTTTTAATAAGATTTAAGTCTTCATTCTTTAAAGTTATATTTCGGTTTTCCTGTAATCCTTTATAGGCCTCAGTAGCTCTTCCTGGAAATATACTGATAAGGTTTGTAGCATCTCTTATAAACTGTGACATAAAACCATTTTGAAGTCCATTGCCTATTCCAAACAAGATTATAAATATAAATAAACCCAAAGTGATAGTAAATCCAGATAGAAAAGCTCTAAGCTTATTTTGTTTAATTGAATAAAATATTTCCTGCCATCGATCTATATCAAACATAGATTATATATTAAATTAAAACATCTTGAGAAATAATTTCGTCGCTTTCTATTATCCCATCTTTTAAATGAACAATTCTTTTACATTGTTGTGCAACTTCAGGCTCATGAGTAACTATAAGAATGGTTTTACCTTCATTATTGATCTGCTGTAAAAATTTCATGACGTCATACGTAGTTTGACTATCTAATGCTCCAGTTGGTTCATCAGCTAAAATTACTTTAGGATGTGTAACTAAAGCTCGAGCAATCGCTACTCTTTGTTTCTGACCTCCAGATAACTCATTTGGCATATGATCTGCACGATCTCCTAACCCCACACTTTCTAAAAATTCTCTAGCTATTTCGTTTCTTTTGGTTCGTTTAATTTTTTGATAATAAAGAGGTAAAGCTACATTTTCCAAAGCATTTTTAAATCCTATAAGATTAAAAGACTGAAATACAAAACCTAAAAATTTATTTCGGTAGTCTGCAGATTTATTTTCACTTAATCCTTTTCCTATAGTGACATTATTTAAAATGTACTCCCCTGAATCTGCATAATCTAAAATTCCTAAAATATTTAATAAAGTTGATTTTCCCGATCCTGAAGAGCCCATAATAGCTACCATTTCTCCTTCCTCTATATTTAAATTTATTCCTTTTAAAACATGTAATTTGTTGTGTCCTATGTCATAATATTTTTGTATATTTTTTAATGAGATCATGGTATATTATATATTACTTAATTTGTATAAGATTATTATTAAATGTTACATATAGATATCTAAATTATAAATATTTAAATAACATTATTAAAAAATATTCCGTAAATTAATATTAGTAAAAATGTATATGTAATAATTGTATAAAAGGTTTAAAAATATATACTTTGCATGAATTTTTATTAAAAAATTATAAGGAAACTACGTGTATAGAGTAAATTATGTAGGCAACATATCAATAATTAAATATGTATTCATATTTAGGATAAAAAAAGTTATGTTTATGACTAGTAGAAATTTTAAATAATTAATTGAAGGAAGATTTCGTAATAAAAGAACTTAATTGATTTGATTAATTTTAACTTAAGATTTAAAAAAAAATTATAAAAATGAAAAAGAAGTTAGATAGAATTCTTTTATAAAAAAGCTAACTTTTTTAATAAAGTTAGCTTTTTATATATTTTAAATTAAGATAATGAAGAAACTTCTACAGAATTATCAATTTTTTTAATAAGCCCTTGTAATGTTTTACCAGGACCTGTTTCAATAAAAACAGAACAATTATCAGCTATCATATTTTGTATAGTTTGTTTCCATTTAACAGGAAGGGTGAGTTGCTTGATGAGATTTTTTTTGATTTGCTCTACTTCTTTTACAGGAGTAGTTGTAACATTTTGATAAATAGGAACACTTGGAGTATTAAACTTGGTATTGTTAATTGCATTAGCAAGTCTATCCTGAGCCATTTGCATTAATGGAGAGTGAAATGCTCCATGTACAGGTAAAATCAATGCTCTTTTTGCTCCTTTTTCTTTTAAGATTTCGCAAGCTTTTTCTACAGCAGGTGTATGACCAGATATAACTAATTGACCCGGACAATTATAGTTTGCCGGTACAACCAGATTTTTATCTGTAGATATTTCTTGGCATACATTTTCGATAATTTCATCCGGAAGTCCTATAATAGCAGCCATAGAAGACGGATTTTCTTCACAAGCTTCCTGCATAGACAAAGCTCTTTCATACACAAGTTTTAATCCACTGTCAAAAGATAACACTCCATTACCGACTAAAGCAGAAAATTCTCCTAAAGAGTGTCCGGCAACCATTTCTATTCTAGCATTTTCATTAATCTTAGCGGCGGCAATGGAATGAATAAAAATTGCAGGTTGAGCTACTTTAGTTTGCTTAAGTTGTTCTTCCGTACCGTTAAACATAATATTAATAATGTCAAACCCTAATACATCATTAGCAGAATTCATCATTTCTTTAATATCAGTTCTACTGTCATACAGTTCTTTTCCCATACCAGGGAATTGAGTTCCTTGTCCAGGAAATACTAACGAATTCATTAAATTTTTCTGTGTTTATATAAATTAATTGTTATTATTTAAGAAGTTGTATGATTCTAGCTCCTTGGTTTGCCCAAGCACCATTATTTTTAATCCTTATAAAAGAATATTTATTGCTTAATTGTTTTGCTTCACTCTTCATATATTTATCATATAAAATTCCATTGTTATCCATTCGGTTTAAAATATCATAGGTTACATCAAAACCTACAATAGCATATTTACCGGGAGTATTACAAAATTTCTTTTTATATGCATTTATTGTTTTTTGTTCATTAAAACCATATTCGTTAACATATTTTGTATCTGAATAAATAAGTCCGAAATCTAATAACTTTCCACTATATTTTTTATTATCAAATAAGGAAGAATAATATAAAGATATAGGTTGCAATTGATCAGTATTCCAGTTTATAATATTATTTAAATAGTTTGTCAATAAATTGTTATCTTCTGAAATTATTATAGAATAAATTTTATTGTATTCTTGAGTAACCAAATTTTGTTGAGGTTTAATATCTTCAGCTTTTTGAGTTAATACAATTTCTATATTTTTCTTTTTATTTAGAAGTAAAGATTTTACATAATGAGCTACCTCAACATGATCATTATCATATAGTATGTATATTTTTTCACCGGAATATTTTTTCATCATTTCCTCTACTAGCTTTTCTGCTAAAATTTGATCTTTGGTGTCATAGAGAATTAAATTAGAATAATTATCTAATTCGTCACTAGAAGTAAAAGGAGAAACTATTGGTATTTTTTTGATTTTATTGGCAACAGATATGATTCCTGATTTAAACAACGGACCAATAATTAGTTGAGTATTAGAAAAATCATAAGTATTAAGGGTTTCCTTAAATTTATTATCTTCTCCACTATCCAATAAATTTACATTAATTTTTCTCCCCTTGTTGGTTAGCGAGTCTAAGGCGATAAAAGCTCCTGAATAAAATTCTTTAGCTATATTTCTTTCTTCATTTTTTTCTGTAGTTTCAGTATGAAAGGGTAAAAACATTACAACATTGATAACATTTTCATTTTTATCATTAACTGTTGATTTAGATATAGCAACATTATCTTCTTTTGCGTTTGATTTAGTTGAGTCAGAATCTTTAGAATTCTGATTTTTTATTTTATTAGTGGTTGCATATAATTTTAATATTTCCCCAATTTTAGGACCTTTTTCGTCCATATTAGGGTTTAATTTTTTTATGGAATCAATACTTATTTTATATTTTTTACTTATCCTATAAAGAGTTTCTTTGGGTTCTACAGTTATATAGATAAATTCTTTAGATGTGTCTATATCTTTTTCAAATGATTTATTTGATGTGTTTGTAGTTACAGCGTTATCTTTCTTTTTTTGATTAGGGCTAGAAGTTTTATCTGGAATTATGAGTGTTTCTCCTATTTGAGGAGCCCGATCTTTAAGTTGAGGATTAGACTTTCTTAATTCATCTATAGAAATTTGGTACTTTTTGCTTAATCCATATAAAGTTTCTTTAGCTTCTACTATATGTTTTTTTTGCTGTGCCATTATAAAAGAGTTAAACAGCAATATTATTGATAGTAAAAAATATTTTTTCATTTTTTTAATAACTTTGATGCAAATGTAAATAATTATTTTTTTTATATAGTTATTATATTCATAACAGATTCAAATTCACTAATTTCGTTATATAAATAATTAAAGAATTTTTTTCCATAGATAGAATAATAATAAGAAAAATTTTCGATTCTTTCTTGCCATGTACTATGAGGAAATATTTCTAAATGAAGATTCTCAAAGTTAGAAATAAGTTCGTGATTTTTTATTCTTTCAGCTTTATAGAAGCGGGTATTGATTTTATTAAGTCCATTTAACTGTTTTTTTTGTTGGGCTAAGATCATGTTTTTCCAGGAAGGATCAGTATGTTCGGATTCTTTTAAAAGATCTGAAAAAATGTTTTGTATTCTTTCTTTATAACTAAGAAAATCAAATTTAAAATCTGATTTTTGTTGTACAACAGAATCTATAATGTCTTTTTTAGGAAGAAATAATCTTTTACCTTTCCAGTTATACATATCCATTTTTCTTTCCTGAGATTCATTAATAAGTAAAAATGAATTTCTGGGGATTAATATAGGAAAATGAATTTTTTGATTATCAAAATATTTTTTTAATTCCAGCCAATAAGATATTTCTGCATTTCCGCCAATGTAAGCAACGTTGGGAAGAATAACTTCTTGATAGACCGGACGCATTAAGGCATTTGGACTGAATTTTTGCGGATTTTCATTCAGTTGATTTAAAATTTCTTTTTGTGAAAAATTATTACAAGTTCCTAAAATATAATATTTTCCGTTAGTTTCATCTATTCGATGTCGTTCTTTATTTTCGTGATAAAAAAAGTTTATTTTTCTGGGATTAACCTGAATTTTATATAAAGGTTTAAGTAGTTTAATAGTATCAGAAATAATTTGATATGATTTTTGCTCTTTAATATCCTTTTCCACCCAAGGAATGAAAAGTTTTTTTAAATTTTTACTATTTCCATCTATAATTAATAAACCATATTCTTTAAATAGTTTATGAACAAAAAAACGGGTAGCGTCAGATAAATTTGACCGAGAAAAATATGATTGTTCTATAATTGATCTTAGCTCTTTTCCTTTTGGAAAATATTTTAAGCTCTCATAATATTCGGATAATACACTTTTAAGTTCTTGGGTAGAAAGTTCACCTACAAAATCTGTGTGTTTGCCCTTCCATTCATACTTTTTATTTTGTACATAAAAGTGATTAATTTCATTAAAATCATGATCTTCAGTAGCCATCCAGTAAATTGGAACAAAATGATAATCCTTTTGATCACGATTCATAACATCGCATAGTTTTATTACATGCAAAATTTTATAGATAAAATATAAAGGTCCGGACATTAAGTTCAATTGATGACCGGTAGTTATGGTCACTGTATAGTCTTGGGATATTTTTAATAAATTTTCTTTTTGTTTATCTGATAAATCTAAATTTTTGTGTTGATTGTATAACTCTTCAGAGAGTTCACTTCTATAAGAAAAGGAAGATAGTTTATCTTTAGCTTGTATTACTAAATTATCAAAAGAAAGAGTTCTTTTGTAATAGGGAGTAAGTGATTCCCCAAGGTTAAGGTAATCTTTAATTGTAGGGGAGATACCAGGTATTTCTGCAATATTAATACGATTTCTCACTCAGCAAATTTACAATAAAAAACTGAAAGTCAGAAATAAGAAATAAACGATTCATAATAAGATAAAAAAATGACTTCTGGAAAGAAGTCATTTTTTTATTTATAAGCAAAGTAACTAGGTTATTTTAAATATTCTAATATATAATTATATGTACCAGCAGGATATACTACAGAAATATTAGGAACACCTGTTACCAATTTGACTTTTCCACTATTGTTAGGGTCCATAGTTAAGGAATAAACACTATTTGTATAGTAATTAGCATCTGTGTTATAAATTGTAATTTTAAATAACCCTTTAATTCCGGATGGTACTGTTAGATCAAATTCAGTTTTAGTTTCCCCTGCTACTTGTGTAAAGGTACTCTTATAACTATAAATAGGTTTTCCATCTATAGAATTACTAGTTATAACCCCGTTTGGTGCGTTAGAAGAGTAATCAGTACCACCTAATTTCATCCATTTTCCATTAGTTATATTCTTAGCATTCGGGTTATCAAAGTAATAAAAACCTCTTCCAACTTCAGTAGGAATACCATCAACAGTTGTTCCAGATTTTTTATTAAATACTAATGCCCCATCAAAGAAAGAAGGATAAACCTTACCTTTTACACTATTGACATCAAATGTAAATACAGTCAAATCTATTCCAGGAAATCCAAATAGTCTACCTAAATTTGGGTTATTTAAACCTTCAGTAAGAGAAGCATCAAAAAAATAATTAGTTTCTGAAATTTTGGTATCAGGGGTATTATAGACTGAAATTTGAGCATTTACGATTTCGGTCATGGATAATGTTAATAATAAAAAAAGTTTAAATATTTTTGATTTCATAATTTATTTGTTAAATAATTATAATTTATTTTTATTTTGTAAAATTATTGTTTAGAAAGTCTTTTGACCTGACATAAGATACCACCTATTTCCGTCAGAATAGGCTTGAATTGCGGAACTTCCATATAAAGAATAGGATAATAAGCCGCCTAAACCGATGTTTTGAGTTACAGAATTGTCCGGATTGATGGTATCTGGGAAATCTGCCTTATCGGTACAATCTAATATTAAATTACCTCCGGCATTATTTCTAAGATAAATGGTTTTATTTGCAAAAACATTAGGAGCAGGCATGTTAATTGTACTATTAAAACTACCATCCTCATAAAATTCAAAATAATTATAATTTACATAATTGCTCCATTTTGTATTTTTAGATACTGCCATTTTAATAATGTTGGGTGTAAAACTACCATTACCAAGATTTACATCGGTTCTTTTCCATTTAGATTGAGGTTGATCATAGTAATAAAATCCTACATTTTTAATATCAATTGTTTTGGAATCTGTAGAATTCGTAATTTGTGTAACATTTACCAAAACGCCGTCCAGATCTTGATTATAACGCGAAGACATAGCATCTAATAAGCTCACACTTACTTTAGGAATTAATAAACCTTCAGCAAAAGTAGGGGTGACAGATGCTTTTATATCTAAATTGGCCATCGGCGAATTTTGATTAATGCCTATTTGTGCTTTTCCCATTATACACATAGTAAGCAATAATGTCATAAGTAAGAAATTTTTTTTCATATTTTTATCTTTTAAATAATAAAAATTAATATTAAATTTTATAAATCCGAAGCAGTCCCTCCCATAAGATACCATCTTGTACCATCGGAATATAATTGATGAGTAGCACTATTGGGAATTTGTTCAAAATGGTTTGTTAAAGTATTAGCTACAAAATTTTTTGGATCTATATTATCATATCCAATTGTTCCATTCGTATTATTTCTTATATAGATAGTAGCACCTGTTGGCCAAACAGAAGGATCCGGCATATAAATTTTAGTAGTATCATCAACTGTTCCTTGAAATTCAAAATAATTATAATTACTGTAAGGTTTTCCTTCGGGTGTATTTGATTTCCAGTTATTCCATGTAATTCCGGGACTTAAAGTAATTTTAACCGGAATAGGTTTAAAATTTCCTTTTCCATAATTGTTAGCATCTATACTAAACCATTTATTTTGAGTAGCATCAAAATAATAAAATCCAGGTTTGGTAATATTACTAGTTATAGAACTATTCCCTGGACTATCAGAAACAAATATTAATACCCCATTTTGATTTGCTCCATATAATTTAGCAATTTCATTATTTTCAAGAAAACTTACAGTAAGACGCGGAATTAAAATTCCACTGGGTATGTTATCTGTATTTTTTGATTTAACTATTTCCAGATTAGCATGGGCTTTGGTTGTATTTCCATCATCACCAATTAAAATCTGAGCATTACTAGCAAAAGAAATTCCGGCTAAAATAAATATTGATAGAATAATTTTTTTCATTAATTCAATTTTTAGAAGTTATAATAAAGGAAAAATTATTTTTTAATGATTGACATAAAAATTTCCAGACATTAAATACCATCTGGTTCCATCTGAATAAAGACGAATTGATGCATTTCCACTTAACCCAAGGTTATTTGAGTTAATAAATTCTGAAGGGACATTAGTAAAACGTACACCTCCGTTTTTACTGTCAGGTATTCTAGAGAAGAAATATATAGTTTTATTTTTAAAAACTAGAGCTGAAGGAAATGTTATATTATAAATTTCAGCTTTAGCATCCACTGGTGCTGAATCTTTATTAAATTCAAAATAGTTATAATCATTTACATAGCTATTTAAATTTAAAGTTGTAGGATTTGTTTTTACTAGATCAAATGAAATTGGAGTCGCGGTAAAGCTCCCACTATCTCCATATCCGTTAGAAGAAGGGGTTGCAGAAGCCCATTTTGAAGATTTTGCATCATAAAAATAAAAACCTCTTCCATTGATATTACTTGTTTTTTTTCCTTGAGTCCCCATAGAATTGTCGGTTACAAAAACTAAAGAACCATTTTGATCATCTTTGTACTTAGAATCTTGAGCATCAAGATCAGCTACTGTTACACGAGGTATTAATATGCCCTCGGCAACAGTAGCTGAGGAGGGCAGGTTCTCGATATGTAAAGTAGCCATAGGAGTGTTAGTATTTACACCTACCTGGGCATTTCCCGAAAATGAAATACTAAACAGCATAATTAAAGCAACTAAACTTCTTTTCATAATTATATATTAAATTAATAAAATTATCTTATAACAGAGTTTAGTAGTGTTAATTATTATATTTTTTACTCGTTATTTAATTTACATCATAAAACACTCATTAACAAAGCTTTGATTTATCTGTCTTATTTTATTTAGTTAAATCATGCTTTAGTTTAGAAATGTTGTATTTCAAAAATTTCAGCATGTGAATTTATAAATTAATTTATTACAAACCAAATAATTTATTCAATAAATATGAAAAAAGGTTAAATGTTATATTAAATGTGTATATTTTTTTTAATATTATTTTTTAATTTTTGTGTTAAAGTAGTTTGGTTATTAATTTATATTATATTATTTTTAAGTATTCTATATTTGTTTTATATTATTATTGTTGTATGTATACTATATGTGTATTAATTGATTTATATAATAAAAAAAATAGTTATGGTTTATAAATAGAATATAATGCGATTTTATTTATTTTTATATAATATAACAAACTTTAATTATTATATGATAAAATAAAAAATATTTTGAATAGGTCTATATTCCTCAGATAAATACTATATACAAATATGAATAATCTTTAAAATTTCAATTTTAGCAAGTCTAAATGAGGTAAAAAAACATTTTAATTTTTTATGCTTTTTTTAATAAAAAATATTTAAAGTAGAACTAATTAAGCTCAATAATGATTAATGAAAATGTATAAGAATTTAGTGAAGCGTAAAATTTATGTTTGATTTAATTTTTTGGAATGAAATTTAAGGTTTTAATTTAAATTCAACTTGTTTTAAAATTTATTTTAAAATAAATAAATTTTAGATTGTCATTGAAAACAGTTTAGTTTCCGGAGCTTTTCTCATCATTCTTAAATCAAAGGCCATACATATATTTCTTATAAAAGATCTTCCTTCTTCTTTAACTAGTATTTGATTATCCTTTAATGTTAATAATCCGTCATCTTCAAATTCTTTAAGTCTATCTATTATTTCAGGAAAATTTTCTTGTAAAATAGAATTTTGCCAATGTGTTTCCAATAGGCACATGATATTTAATATATGCCTTCTTATAAACAAATCTTCTTTAGTAAGGATATGCCCCTTAAATACAGGTAATTCATTATTTTCCAGTTTTTGATAATATTCTTTTAAAGTTTTTACGTTCTGAGCAAAAGCGTACCAACTATCAGAAATAGAGGAAACCCCCAAGCTGATCATCACTTGAGTGGAAGATGAAGTATACCCCATAAAATTTCGATGTATTTTTTTATGAATCATCGATTGATAAAGAGAATCGCTTTTTAGTGAAAAATGATCCATTCCTATTTCTGAATATCCTATATTTTCTAATAATTCTTTACCTTTCTCATAAAGTTTTCTTTTTTCTTCTCCACTAGGTAAGTCTTCTTCTTTAAACCCCCTTTGTCCTACTCCTTTAATCCAGGGAACATGAGCATAAGAATAAAAAGCAATTCTGTCAGGTTGTAGCGTTTCAGTTATTTTAATAGTATTAATGACTTTGTCTAAATTTTGAAAGGGTAAACCAAAAACTAAATCATGGCTAATGCTTTCATAACCAATTTTTCGGGCAGTTTCTGTAACTTGTTTCACATTTTTTAAAGGTTGTATTCTGTGAATAGCTTTTTGCACCTGTAAGTCATAATCTTGTACCCCAAAGCTGACTCTTCGGAAACCTAAATCATATAATACTTGTAAATGTTCATGGGTAGTATTATTTGGATGTCCTTCAAAACTGAATTCTTTTTTAGGATGAATATTTGTTTTAGATAAAATATTTTCAATTAAAAATTTAAGGTTCTTAGGAGAAAAAAAGGAAGGAGTTCCTCCCCCTAAATGCAATTCTCTGATAATAGGCTTTTCCGGAAGTAGATTTATATATAAATTCCACTCTTTTAGTATAGCTTCAATATAAAGAAGCTCCACATTATGTTGTTTGGTTATCCTCTTATAGCAAGCACAAAAAGTACACAAACTTTCACAAAATGGAAGATGTAGATATAGGCTGATCCCTTCTTTTGAATTACTTTCTAAAAAAGATTTTTTTAAGGTATTTATCCATTTTTCTGTAGAAAATCCTTCTAAGTCCCAATATGGAACCGTAGGGTAACTGGTATATCTTGGACCAGGTACATTATATTTTTTAATTAAATAGTTTAACATTTTAAATTAGTCAATATCATCACTTAACGTTAATAATAAGTAAAGAATATAAACCTAAAGAATACTTTATAAATTTAAGAAATAGCTTTTCTGATTTTTACTAATTTTTCCAATAGATCTTCTAATAAATCTAATTGCAACATATTGGCTCCGTCAGATAAAGCCTTGCCTGGATTAGGATGAGTTTCTATAAATATACCGTCGGCACCTACAGCAATACCTGCTTTAGCAATGGTTTCAATCATATCTGGGCGACCACCGGTTACACCAGAAATTTGATTTGGTTGTTGTAAAGAATGAGTTACGTCTAAAAGTACTGGAGCAAATTTTTTCATGGTTGGAATTCCACGATAATCAACAATTAAATCATGATATCCGAAGGAAGAGCCTCTATCAATAATAGCATAATTATTATTACCAGAATCTTTAATTTTTTGTGCTGCAAATTGCATGGATTCAGGAGAAAGGAACTGACCTTTTTTCAATGTGATGTATTTTCCAGTATTAGCTGCTGCTACTAATAAATCAGTTTGGCGAATTAAAAATGCAGGAATTTGTAAAACATCTACGTATTGAGCAGCCCAGGCAGCATGTTGATTTTCATGAATATCGGTAGTTGTAGGAATATGAAAAGAATCACCGACTTTTTTAAGTATTTCTAAGGATTTTTGTTCTCCAATAGTTGTAAAACTATCTACACGAGACCGATTGGCTTTTTTAAAAGATCCCTTAAATATATAGGGAATCCCTAGCTTGTTGGTTATTTCTATTACTTTACCGGCTATATCCATTGCCATTTGCTCTCCTTCAATAATACATGGTCCGGCTATAAGTACGAAATTATTTGTTTCAGTATTTTTTATTTTTGGTATATTATATAAACTATTTTTCATCTTTAATCTTAATAGTATTTAATAGGTATGTATATACTTACAAAGTTACCAAAATATTTTGATTTAAAATAAGATGGTTTTTTAATACATAGTAATAGCTATTCAGATAGCGATGAATAATTTATATAAGTTCTCCATTTTTCCAAAACTTTTTGCATATCTTCAGGTAAATCTACCTCAAAAAACATTTCTTTTTTTGTTGTTGGATGAATAAATCCTAAAGTTTTTGCATGTAGAGCCTGACGAGGAATAATTTGGAAACAATTTTCAACAAATTGTTTATATTTACTAAAAGTAGTCCCTTTCAATACCTGATTTCCACCATATCTGGCATCATTAAATAAAATATGCCCGATATATTTCATATGTGCTCTAATCTGGTGTGTCCTTCCAGTTTCTAAAGTACATTCGATCAAAGTAACATAACGGAATCTTTCTAAAACTTTATAGTGAGTAACAGCATGTTTTCCATGCGTACCATCAGGAAATACGGACATTTGCATTCTGTCTTTTATATCTCTTCCAATATGTCCGGTTATAGTTCCTTCATCTTCTTCAAAATTACCCCATACTAAGGCATGATATACACGTTGTGTAGTTTTATTAAAGAATTGTTTAGCTAAGAAGTTCATAGCAAATTCATTTTTAGCTATGACCAATAATCCAGAAGTATCCTTATCTATTCTATGAACCAAACCCGGACGTTTATCTAAATCATTCTGAAAATATGGAAGTTGGTTAAAATGATAGGCTAAAGCATTAA
Source organism: Apibacter adventoris (assembly GCF_002964965.1). Lineage (NCBI taxonomy): Bacteria > Pseudomonadati > Bacteroidota > Flavobacteriia > Flavobacteriales > Weeksellaceae > Apibacter > Apibacter adventoris. The sequence continues at coordinate 19,771 of NZ_PSZN01000017.1, read as the reverse complement.
TTAATGTTCCTTCAAAATTGCCAAAACCAGGGTGCACAACCATTCCTGCCTCTTTATTTACAACAAGTAAATCTTCATCTTCATATACAATATTTAAAGGTATATTTTGAGGAATTATATTGGTTTCTCTAGGAGGATGAGCTAAAACAACGGAGATTATATCATTGGGTTTTACTTTGTAATTGGATTTAACAGGAGAATTATTGACCAGAACGTTATCTGCCTTAATAGTTTGTTGTACCTTATTGCGAGTAGAATTTTCAATATAATTTACCAAATACTTATCAATACGCATAGAATTTTGCCCCCTATCAACCACAAACTTATAGTGTTCATACATTTCATCAGTTTCAACCTCTGGTATTAAGTTTATTGTATCTCCCATATTTATTACTCTATAATAACTCGGTTGGGTCTTCTATGTTCTTCTCTAGATGTATTTGTTTTAGGGGGAGGGGGAGAAGTATTGGTTTCGGAATTATGAGTATTAGTTGTATTATTGCGAGTGGAAGGACTATTTTCAAATTCATTAACAGGTCTACTTAAATTTAAAGAATCAGAATCATTAATAAAGCGTCTATTAAATGTTTGGTCTAAATTTCTAATTTTATCTTTTAATTTTTCAAGAGGTTTAGAACTTAAGTATAGATCTATTGCCTGACCTTGGTCATATGTGGAAGAAGGTACAGGAACCTGATAATAAACTCGGGCATTGCCTTTATCTTCAGGATCATCGTAAATTATAGAGCCTACCGAAAATAAATTTTCAGTAATCATCCCTTTTGCAGTTGATTCATCCAAACCAATAAAACTAGGTACAGAAACATTTTTAGCCAACCCCTTTGCTAAAACTATAGTTAAAGGAGAAAACCTGGGTAAAGTTACGCCCGGTTGCACTTCTTTTCCTTTATATAAAATTTTTATAACTGTATTTACAGCTAAATTAGGCTCATAGATAGTATCGGAAACTTTTAAACCAACTAAGTCTAATTGACTAAAAGCTAGATATTTATATTTACCTATTATATTGGGAACTACTACAGGTTTCCAAGTTTTTGCATTTGCTCGGATAAAAATACGTCTTCCTTTCTTAACATTAGAGCCTACTAATGGATATATATCTAATATTTGATATGGTTTATATTTAGGATCATATTTTGAAGTATCAATTTCATATTCCAAATTACTTTCATCGAGTTTGACAATAGCTTGTTCTAAATTAAGATTGCTTAAATTAGGAACTTCCACTTGAACTCCATGATTAGTATATGCATTCAACCAAAGAAAAGTACCTTGTAATAGTAAAAATGAAATGGCGATTACTATAATAACACTAACCCAGAATTGCCAGGAAATTATGAATTTTAATATTTTCATATATGCTTTTTACTAAGCAAATATATAAATAAATAAAAATAATATGGTTTAATAGTTAAAAATATGTTTAATTTTGTGTAGCAATAGAAAATAATGATTCATCACATTATTTGATTATACAATAATTTTAAATAAATCTATTTTTTAATAATATAATAAATTTTTATGTTAAAAGTCGGAATTGTAATGGGGGGATACTCCGATGAGAGTAATGTTTCATTGAAAAGTGGAGAATATTTTTATAGTCAGATTGATAAATTGAAATATGAAGTATTTAAAGTAATTATATTAAAAGAAGGGTGGGGGGTCTCTATTGAAAACACATTATATCCTATAGATAGAGGTGATTTTAGTTTTAACATAAATGGAAGTAAAATTCATTTTGATGTTTTGTTAAATACAATACATGGCACTCCGGGAGAAGATGGATTAATGCAAGCTTATTGGCAATTATTAGAAATTCCGTATTCAGGCTGTTCATTTTATAATTCAGCCCTAACTTTTAATAAGAAAGACACACTTTCTGTTTTAAAAAAATATAATATACCCATGGCTTCCTCCATTTATATAAACAAAGGAGAAAATATAAATCCGACAGAAATAGTTGACAAGTTACAATTACCATGTTTTGTCAAACCCAATCAATCGGGATCAAGTTTAGGGGTTTCTAAAGTAAAAAACATTGAAGATTTTTTACCTGCAGTTCAAAAAGCCTTTGAAGAAGATAGTTCAATATTAATAGAAAGCTTCTTAAATGGAAAGGAAGTTCAAGTAGGAGTTATAAACTATCAAGGAAAGGTATTGGTAATCAATACCACCGAAATTATTTCAAAAAATGAATTTTTTGATTATGAGGCTAAATATTTAGGCGCATCTGAAGAAATAACTCCTGCTAAGCTAAGCAGTCAAGAAAATAAAAATATAAAGGAAATGTCAGCTCGTATTTATACATTATTAAATATGACCGGATTTTCAAGATTAGATTTTATAATAGTAAACGAAATTCCGTATTTTTTAGAAATAAATACAACACCTGGCTGTTCTCCTGCAAGTATATTCCCTCAACAAGTGAAAGAGGCTGGATATAATTTTTCTGACTTATTGGATAATGAAGTAAACTTGGCTTTGCATAGATTTAATAAATAAATTTGAAAATTAAATTATATATATGGAAAAAATTGCTGTGTTTCCAGGCTCATTTGATCCTATAACATTGGGACATTTTGATATAATAGAAAGAGCAGTACCATTATTTGATAAAATTATCGTTGCAATAGGAAATAACTCAAATAAAGAATATATGTTTCCATTAGAAAAAAGAATGCAATGGATACAAGAAACTGTTGAGCATTTTCCCCATATAGAAGTGGATCATTTTGAAGGATTAACCATCGATTATTGTTTTGAAAAAAAAGCTCAATATATAATTAGAGGACTTAGAAACCCTGCGGATTTTGAATTTGAAAAAGCAATAGCTCATACCAATAGAACCTTAGCAAATAAAAATTTAGAGACAGTGTTTTTTTTAACTTCCTCAGGAAAATCTTTTATAAGTTCAAGTATTGTTAGAGAAATTATGAAATATAAAGGACATTATGAAATTTTAGTGCCAAAACCAGTAAGAATATAAAAAAAAACAATTTAGTTATATTTTATATTTATCCTTATGGGAATAAAAGGCTATTTCGTAAGTCTTGGCATAAATCTTGAAGTTAAAAAAAGGTTAACGTTTTTGTTTTTTAGAGAAAGCCAAATAAAAGAATGCAAATTAATATAATAAATAAATAAGAAGAAAAATATTCAAAAATTTAATTTTATATCAAATGGAAAAACAACAATTAACTCAAACAAATTCAGCTAGAAAAACTGGAGGCTTAAATCCGTTTATAACAATTGTAATTTTAATAGCTCTAGGTATATTAATATATATCTTTTTCTTTGGAGCAAAAGGGAACTTTCAAGGAGAAACAGTAGATGGAAAACCATTAAATTTTATGGGTATTATTCATAAAGGAGGAATTATAGTTCCTATTCTAATTTCTTTTGTATTAATGGTTTTAGTATTTTCAATAGAAAGATTTTTTATTATTGGAAAAGCAGAGGGTACCGGAAGTTTGACCAGATTTGTAAATGAAATTAGAAAATTATTAGATAAAAACCAAATAAACGATGCTATTTCTTTGTGTGATAAACAGAAAGGTTCCATAGGAAACGTGGTAAAAGAAGGGCTAATTTCTTATAAAGCATTAGCTAATGATACCACTTTAAATAAAGAACAAAAATTAGCATCTTTAAATAAAACGATAGAAGAAGCTACAACTCTAGAAATGCCTATGTTAGAAAAAAACATGACTATTTTAGCAACTATTGCTTCAATAGGTACATTAGTAGCTTTGATGGGAACAGTAATCGGGATGATTAAAGCTTTCTTTGCTTTAGGAGATGGCGGTGGATCACCAGATGCAGCTGCATTATCTGTAGGTATTTCAGAAGCTCTTGTAAACACAGCTTTAGGAATTGGTACCTCAGCTTTAGCAATTATTATGTATAATTTCTTTACTTCTAAGATAGATACATTAACCTTTAAAATTGATGAAGTAGGTTTAAGTATACAACAGTCTTTTGCTTCTCACCATTAATAATAAATAATAATTTCTTAATACAATTAAGAAACATATTATTAATATTTAAAATTATTTATAAATAAATAATAAAAAAATGGCAAGAGTAAAACCGAAGAGACAAGGTATACATATAGACATGACGCCAATGAGTGATTTGGCGTGGTTATTACTGACTTTCTTTATATTGACAACTCAATTTAAAACTAAAGAAACCGTAACCATTGATCCTCCATCTTCCATATCACAGATCAAAATAAAAGATCATGGAGTTATGAGAATATCTATGACAAAAGATGGGAAATATTATTTTTCTATGGATGAAGAAAAATATAGAATTCCTTTATTAGAAGCTATAGGAAAAAAATATAATATTGAATTTACTCAAAAAGAGAAAAATGAGTTTAAGAAAATCAATGATTTTGGCGTACCTATTCAAAACTTAAAGGAATATTTAAATGCTTCTGAAAATGTCAGAGAAAGAATGAATGTTCCGGGAATTCCCGGAGATAGCTTGAATCCGCAAATTACTGATTGGGTTTTTGAAGCTAGAAAGATTGCGAAAGATTCAAATGATTCTTTAGATTTAGGTATAAGAGGTGACGTAAAAACTCAATATCCTAAATTTAAAAATTTGATGAATCGTTTACAAGATAAGAATATGAATAAATTTCAATTGATTACTGCTTCAGAAAGTAAACCAGAATAAATTAATGTTAACTAAAAATTAATAAAATGTCAGCAGGCGTAGACACAAGTAGTGGTAAAGGTAAAGGCGGAGGGAAAGTAAGATCTAAAAAAATGAGTATTAATGTAGACATGGCTCCCATGTGTGATTTAGGTTTCTTACTTATAACATTCTTCATGTTTACAACCACTTTTAGTAAGCCCAATATTATGCATTTAAATATGCCACCCAAGGTGGAAATTCCCCCAGAAAATATTCCTAATATTAAAATTAAAAATTCGTTTACTATAATTCTAGGAAAAAAAGATAAAGTTTTTTGGCATCAACAAGAACTTAAAGATTTAAGTCCTTCAAATTTAATAGAAACTAATTATTCAAAAGAAGGAATAAGAAAAGAAATATTGAGAGCTCAGAAAGAGGCAGATCCGGATAAGTTTACTATAATTATTAAACCTACGGATGACTCTAATTATAAAAATCTAGTAGATATTTTGGATGAGATGGAAATAACAAATTCTACTAGATACGGAATTAAAGATCTTTCTTCAACAGAAAAATCTGTGTATATTGAGAAAGTTAAAAATTAACTATAAAAAGTAATGAAATGTCAGATAAGCATTTACAGTCATTAGACGATATAATATTTGAACATAAAAATAGAAACTATGGAGCATACAGACTGAGGTGTAATGAAAAAGGCTATCTTACAAAAGCTTTTTTTATAGGAGCAGCTATTTTTATTTTGTTCATATTGCTATTATACGTTTATAATAGAAAAGAAGCTGATTCGAATGAAAAATCTAAAGGAGAAGTAAAAGTAAATTTAAGTGAATTAAATCCTCCTGATGATAAAAAAGATGAGGTGGTAGAAATAAAGCCGGAAGAGCCCAAAGCTCCCCCTCCTCCACAGCAGGATGAAGTAGCTCAAGTTAAGATGGTAATGCCGGAACCTAAGAAAGTTGTAGTAAAAGAAGAAACCGTTCCTCAAGTACAGGAAACAAAAGATAAAGCTATAGGATTAGAAAATAAAGACGGTAAAGGAACAGGTGATGCAGCTATTGCTCATGGTAAGCCAAATGATGTTCCTGCAGCACCTATACCTCCGGTAACCCCACCTGTTAATGATAATAAAATTTTTGACGGCGATGTTGAACAGGAAGCTCAATATCCCGGTGGAATAGAATCTTTACGGAAATTTGTTGCCAGTAGAATAGAGTATCCTTCGAGAGCTATAGATAGGAATACTGAGGGACGTGTAATGATTAAATTTGTGGTAGAAAAAGATGGTTCTGTTTCCCAAGTTAGTATTGTTAAAGATATTGGTGATGGATGTGGAGCGGAAGCCGTAAGGGTTATTAAACAAACTAAAAAATGGAAGCCTGCCATGGTGAACGGAAAAACTGTTAGATCTATATTTAGGTTTCCGGTTGTGTTTAGAATCCCACCTCAATAAAATTTTTAATTAAAATTATTTATAAAAACTGTTTCTTTACATAGAAACAGTTTTTATATTTTTTACATATATAGGTCTAAAATAATAACTAAATTATTTAGAAATAGTCTAAAAGTAGTAAATCTGACATTTGTCATACACATGAACCTCTGTATTTTTTTAAATTTGCTATCAAATTAAAATATTGAAATAATATGACTCGATTTTACTCTTCCTCGATTGGAAGGAAATTTATGATGGCTTTGACAGGTTTTTTTCTCATGATTTTCTTATTGGTGCATTTAGGACTTAATTTAACATTATTTGCTGGTAATACAGATAGTGAGGGAACTTTATTACCTAAAGAAGAAGTGATATTTAACCAAGCTTCACACTTTATGGCTACTAATCCGTTAATTCAGATTATGCAGTTTGTTTTAGCTTTCGGTTTTATTTATCACATTATTTTAGGAATTGTGTTAACCCGTAAAAATTTAAAAGCTAGAGGAAAAGAAAGATATGCAATTAATCAATTTTCCGCTAATACACCATTTAATTCAAGAACCATGATATATACCGGATTATTAATTCTGGTTTTTTTGGTGTTACACTTATATAATTATTTTTATCCGATTAAGTTTGGAAGTGTAGAAGATGATTATTTATTGGTTACAGAACTTTTTAAAAGTCCTATATATACATTAATTTATGTGGTAGCTTTTATATTTTTAGGATTACACTTAAGTCATGGTTTTGCATCATCTTTTCAATCAGTAGGAGTTAATCATAGAATTTATACTCCAGTTATAAAAATAGTAGGAAAAGCCTACTTTATATTTATTGCTATCGGATTTGCCTCAATAGCAATTTATTTTTACTTAAAAGGCAATAGTTTAATTTAGTAGTTTTATTAATATTAAGAAAGTTCGATTATGAGTATAAAATTAGATCCAAGAATTCCAGAAGGAGATATCCATGAAAAGTGGAAAAATCATAAAGACCACATGCGTTTAGTTGCTCCCAATAATCGTGGTAAAATAGATGTAATTGTTATAGGAACAGGATTAGCAGGAGGCTCAGCTGCAGCTTCTTTAGCAGAAATGGGGTATAAAGTAAAAGCCTTTTGTTATCAAGATTCTCCAAGACGTGCGCATTCAATTGCTGCACAAGGAGGAATTAACGCAGCAAAAAATTATCAAAATGACGGCGATAGTGTATATCGTCTTTTCTATGATACCATTAAAGGAGGAGATTATCGAGCACGAGAAGCTAATGTATACAGATTATCAGAAGTATCGGGTGCAATTATAGACCAGTGTGTAGCTCAAGGTGTTCCGTTTGCAAGAGAATATGGAGGATTATTAGATAATCGTTCTTTTGGTGGAACTCAGGTACAAAGAACTTTTTATGCAGCAGGTCAAACCGGACAACAATTATTATTAGGAGCTTATTCAGCTATGAATAGACAGATCGGTAAAGGTCGTCTTCAAATGTACAACCGACATGAAATGTTGGAAATTGTAATTATAGATGGAAAAGCAAGAGGAATTATAGCAAGGGATTTAGTTACCGGTGAAATAGAAAGACACTCTGCTCATGCTGTAGTAATAGCTTCAGGAGGATATGGAAATGTATTTTTCTTGTCCACCAATGCTATGGGGTCTAACGGTACGTCCGTTTGGAAAATACATAAAAAAGGAGCAGCATTTGCAAATCCTTGTTTTACACAAATCCACCCTACTTGCATACCAGTTCATGGAGATCAACAGTCTAAATTAACTCTAATGTCAGAGTCATTACGTAATGACGGACGTATATGGGTACCAAAGAAAAAAGAAGATTCTGAAGCTATCAGAGCTGGAAAGTTAAAACCTACAGAGATAAAAGAAGAAGATAGAGATTATTATTTAGAAAGAAGATATCCTGCTTTTGGAAATTTAGTACCAAGAGATGTTGCATCAAGAGCAGCTAAAGAAAGATGTGATGCAGGATACGGAATTGAAAACAATGCGACAGGAGAGGGGGTATATCTTGATTTTTCAGCTTCTTTTGTTAAATATGGAAAAGAAAAAGTTAACGAATTAGATATACATAATCCTTCTGAAGAAGAGATTATAAAATTAGGGAAAAAGGTAGTTGAAGCTAAATATGGGAACTTATTTACCATGTATGAAAAGATTACAGGTGATAATCCTTATGAAACCCCTATGAAAATTTACCCGGCTGTGCATTATACTATGGGAGGTATTTGGGTAGATTATAACTTAATGAGTACTATACCAGGATGTTTTGTAGCAGGAGAAGCTAATTTTTCCGATCATGGGGCTAACAGATTAGGAGCATCAGCATTGATGCAAGGTTTAGCAGACGGTTATTTTGTGTTACCTTATACCATGGCAGATTATTTAGCTGATGAAATTAGAACTGGAGAAATTAGTACGAATACACCGGAGTTTGATGAAGCTGAAAAGCTTGTAAAAGAGAGAATAGAATTTTTCTTGAATAATAAAGGAACTAAATCAGTAGACTATTTTCATAAGCAATTAGGTAAAATTATGTGGAATAAAGTGGGTATGGCTAGAAATGAAAAAGGTCTTAAAGAAGCAATTGTTGAAATTGAAGAATTGCGAAAAGAGTTTTGGAAAGATGTAAAAGTTCCGGGTTCAGATAAAACCATTAATCTAGAATTAGAAAAAGCAGGAAGAGTAGCAGATTTTCTTGAATTAGGACAATTAATGGCAATGGATGCCTTAAATAGGAACGAATCATGTGGAGGGCATTTCAGAACAGAATATCAAACAGAAGAAGGAGAAACACTTCGTGATGATGAAAAATATTCATATGTAGCTGCTTGGGAATATAATGGAGAGGATATAAATAAAGAAATTCTTCATAAAGAGGAGTTGAATTATAAATATATTAAAATTGCAGCAAGAAATTATAAATAAAATAACCTGTAAAAAAATATAAATAAAATGGCAGGAAAATTATTAAACTTAACATTAAAAGTTTGGAGACAAGCAGGTAAAACTGAAAAAGGAAAATTTGAAGAATATAAATTACAAGGCGTTTCTACAGAAAGTTCTTTCTTAGAAATGTTGGATATGCTAAATGAACAATTAGTAGACTCTGATAAAGAACCGGTAGCTTTTGATCATGATTGTAGAGAAGGTATCTGCGGTATGTGTTCATTATTTATAAACGGAAGAGCACATGGACCGGATAGGGGAATTACAACCTGTCAGTTACATATGAGAATGTTTAACGATGGAGATACTATTGTAATTGAACCTTGGAGATCTGCCGGATTTCCTGTAATAAAAGACTTAATTGTTGACAGAACTGCTTTCGACAGAATTCAACATGCCGGAGGGTTTGTATCTGTCAATACTTCAGGTAATACGATAGATGCGAATGCAATTCCAATTGAAAAAGAAAAAGCAGATAAAGCATTTGCTGCTGCAGCATGTATAGGATGTGGAGCTTGTGTGGCTACCTGTAAAAATGGTTCAGCTATGTTATTCGTTTCAGCTAAAGTATCTCAGTTTGCTTTGCTTCCACAAGGTAGGGTAGAAGCTACTCGCCGTGTATTAAATATGGTAAGAAAAATGGATGAAGAAGGTTTTGGAAACTGTACTAATACAGGGGCTTGTGAAGTAGAGTGTCCTAAAGGAATTTCCTTAGAAAATATTGCTAGAATGAATAGAGAGTTTATTTATGCAAGTGTAGTAAATGACATTAAAGCTGAATAAATATTAAATTTTATAATTAAGCATAAAAAACTCGAATTATTACAATTCGAGTTTTTTATGCTTAATATTTTTTATAATAATATTACTTCCTAAATACAATAAATCTAATTTTGGTGAAAACTATCAATTTTATCTTTTTATAAAGTTTAAATTACCCGTTTGATAAGATACAGATTATAAATTTTAAAATATTTACTAAAGCTAAAATTTGTCTGTTTTGTCTTTCTTTAAAAAACAAAACCCGCACTGTGGCGGGTTCTTTTCTTTTATTAAGAATTTTTATTTCTTAATAATCTTTTTTGTAATAACCCCTTGAGAGGTTTGTATGGTGAGTATATAATTGCCGCTGGATAAACCTTGTAGATTAATTTCCTTACTTGAAACCGGACTTATTTTTTTTACTTCATTACCGGAATAATCATAAACACTTACAGTTTCAATATGTAAAGGAGTATTGATTTTCAATATATCGATTATCGGATTAGGAAATATTTTTAAGTTAGAAGCTTCTGCTTGAGAGCTTGTTAAGGTAAAATTTTCAGGTATATTAAAATCCATAGTTTTAGCAGATAATCCCTGAGTCGTAGAATTGCTAATTTTTACTTCATATTCTAAAATTAAACCGGGATATAAAGTATTAGTCATTTTACAGATAAGGGTTTTTCCTGCGTTGGCCGGACCTGCATAAAAAGTTCCTTTAGAGGCAAATACCCCCACTTCTTGATTAGTAGCTTTATCATACCATTTAAAGATAGTTAAAGTTCCGTTGATGTTATATTCAGTAGAAAGGTCGATTAATTCAAAAAAGCCTTTGGTACCTCCTTTTAATAAGGCTTGTGGACCTAGTTTAGAGTAAATATCAAGTTTAGAGAAATCTCCTTTTAGAGTAGATAATTTTAATTGATTTTCAAAACAATAAATAGACTTTAAATTCGGATTATTTGATATATCTAAAACGGTTAATTGATTTTTTTCACAACCAAATTCCTCTAATTTTGGATTTTTAGATATATCTAAAACTTTAAGTTGATTTTTTCCACAACTAAACTCTACTAACTTTGGATTTTTAATAACATCTAAATAAGTTAACTGATTATTTCCACAAGATAGACTTTCTAGCAAAGGATTTTTAGATGTATCTAGAACCTTTAGATGATTATCTTCACAATCAAATTGCACTAATTTTGGATTTTTAGATATATCTAAAACTGTTAATTGATTACCGCCACAATCAAATTCTACTAATTCAGTATTTTTAGATACATCTAAAACAGGGATTTTATTACCCCAACAAATTAATGTGGTTAATTTAGGATTTTTAGATACATCTAAAGCCATTATTTGATTATCTTCACATTCAATAACCTCTAAATCAGGATTTTTAGATACATCTAAAACCTTAAGTTTATTATAGGTACAATATAGCCCTTTCAATTTAGGATTATTAGATATATTTAAAGAAGTAATTCCGCAAGCAAAGAAACTTAATTCTTCCAAATTACGATTATTAGACATATCAATGTCAATGTTTGCTAAAAAACCAAAACTACAATATAATTCTTTTAACATATAATTTTTAGATACATTTAAATACTTAATATCAGTGGGGCAAAATAATACTTCTAAATTCTTAAAATATTTACCATCAAAAGAATAACAACGTATTACAGATAAATTTAGCCTTGTTAAAACTTTGTATTTTCCCGATGTTTTCCAGGTAAAAGGCAATTCTGTTGAATTTTTATATTTTGCTTTTTCAATCATAGCATCCGGGTTTCCATTAATAGCTTCAGTTATATCTTCCCAAGTCAGACCTAGATTTGTATAATCTGTTTGATAGGTATCAAGTAATATATTTAATATTCCCAATACATCCATTGGATCATACTGTGAATTAGTAGAAGCTACAAAATTCTTTTTAAGATAATTTTGTTTTTCGGCAGAATAATTTCTGGAAGCCAAACTATGAGTGCTGAATACACTCAATACTAGCATAAATAATAAAATTTTTTTCATAAGTAATATATTTAATTGGTTGTATAGCTAATATAGGGATAATATTTAATATTATTATATAATATATATTAAGATTAAGAAATACTTATATAAATTTATTTGTTATTTATTATGTTTTGTTCTAATAATTCATATATTAATATGGGTAAAAATTATACTATAATATTTTAGTAACAAGTAGATTGTGTTAATCAGTTCTTCTTTAAAATAATTAGATTATTTTGTTATTAAAATTCCAATTTATGAAGTTTCCGGTTTGAAAATGGATGCTGTTTTCACTTAGGGGTTATAAACCTAAGACAAAGCTTTTCTCTTTTTGAAAGAAACCTCACTGAACATTTTTTATTAAATAAGAAATAAGTTTTTAATAAAACTGTTGTCGTTTTTATTTGTAGGAATATATTTTATAGAATAAAATGTAAATTTTGTACTTATTCTGAAATTACTATTCTTATAAAGAAAGTATTTTTTTTAATTATTTTTTCTTCGCTTCTAATTCAATTTTAATTCTATTAGAAAGATTTACAATTTCATACGAAAGATTATTTGTTTTATCATCAAAATAGATCAATGATCCGGAAGGTTTTAGAGCCAATGAAGTAAGTTCTTTAGATTTTACATATAACTCAAACAAATCATCATACAAAGCTTGATTTTTAATTGAATGTTCACTAATATATTTCATTAAACTGTCAACTTTCTTTTTGCTTTTTACAATAAAAGCTACTTCATCTTTTATATATTTTGTATCTTTTGCTATAATAAGTGCCTGATTATAGTCTTTGAGGTAGTAAGGACTGGAAGCATCTAAATATTCTTCTTCATTGTATATTGCATTTTTCCATACATTAGAATAATATGAACAAACATTACTTGAGGCATAATTCATTTTATTTAAGTTAATTAGTAATAAATCAGCATTTTTAAGAAATGAATCATTACATGAAATTAAGATTAATCCTATAAAAAAGATCGATATTGAATTTATAAATACTTTCATAATATTAATTTTACTCCAAATATAAATAAAAATCCCTGTATTTAGCTTGTTGTGATATATTATGTGTGTTTATTTTTTAAAATGAACTTTAACTAAGGATCTATTAATTTTCAAAACTTTTAATTCTAAATAAGTTGATCATATTTATCTGGATCTATAATGGTTAAAAACTTATTTTCAAGCAAAATATCAGTTAAATTTCAGGTCACAAATTTGTATGCTTTAAGAAAAGTAAATTTAAAAAAATTTGTGAACTTTAAAAAGATCTTTTTTTGATTTAACAATTGTATAATTTAAGAATTTAATCTATATTTTTTAAAATGATTATCTTATTTTATATTTATAATAATACTGTCATCATCATAAATAAGGAAAAAAAATAAATTTAAACCATCATTACATTATAAGATATTTTATACATTAACTAAATTTACTTTCAAAAGCTATTTTTTGATTTGAAAATAACTTTGCACATATTATAATCTGAATATTTTATTTCATTCAATATAAAATTAGTCTTTTACTTGCGATAGTAATTTTTGTAGTATAAACTACTTATTTATAATTATTAATTATTTCTGTGTAAACATTTTTAGACATTCCTGACTTTTTAGAAATATACCTGATAATGTTCATTATTTCTTCATTTATTATTCCGTTTTTATTACTGAATTCTATAATAACTTTTAATAAATTTTCATTATCATCAATAAATTCAAGGCATTTGTCAATTACCACAAAAGTATCTTCATGTAATATAGGTTTAATCCTATTTTCGTCTGTAGTCATATTTAAAACCTTATCATTAAAAAATAATTTTAAAACAACTTCCATACGTTGATATTCATTTTTTGTTACCTCTCCATCTAATTGGGATGTTTTAATTAATATAAAATAAAAGGCTTCAGATTGAGTCTTAGGTAATATATTTTTATTCTCATAAATAGTATTATTTTGTTGAGAGTGATACCCGCCATTACCATGAGCTAAATTTTGATTAAGGGACAAATAAATATTATTACTATTAGTTTGAATTGGTATTTCATTATATTTGAGATTAAATGAATAATCGCTCATACATAAATAAATAATACCTTCAATAAAACCTATAATAGCAGGAATCAATGTACAACTAAATATTAAATATATAAATCCCTCTACGGGTCTGTTTAAATAAAATTTGTGGCCACCTATACCGCCTAAGAAAAAAGCTAAAAGAGCAGCTGTAGTTTTGTTTTTCATTATAAATAAATTATTTAATTATAGATAAATTGAGTATTGCAGATCTTCTCTATTTTTTTAATTAGAAATACTAATTATTTTAACATAAAAAAACTATTTAAACTTATATAGTCTGTAAAAAAGTAATATTTTTAAAGTTGTAAAAGATGTTATTTATGGCTGATTTTACCTCACTAGCATGATAGATTATGAGCAATAAAAAATTTGTAATTAAGTTGTTAAAATCTTTCATAATATTAATTTTTGGCCAAATATAAATAAAAATCCCTGTATTTAGCCTGAAATGATAAACATCACATATATTATTTTGATTCTTTTGTTCTATTAGGAAAATGAATTTCGAACTAATTACAAAATTTTTAAAATCTAATAAAAAAAGAATATATTTAGATATTCGAAATCTTATAAATAAAGAATTACTCATTAATTTAATATCAAAACTTAAATAAAACTGTCTCTTTTTCAACTCTTAATAAAAAGTAGTATAATTGATATTAAAATAAAGAGAATAAATTATTTTTTTTGATAAAAATTTGATATGTTTACATATCTATATATACATTAATAGCTTTTTCTATCAATTCATGATTTACAGAGATATCATATACCGCTTCACCTATACTTTTTAAGAGAACAAACTTAATTTCATTGTTTACATTCTTTTTATCATTCTGCATATACATGAAAATTTCTTTAAAATAATCTTTCATTAAAGAAATTTTTGAATATAGAGAGTTAATATACTGTTTAATAAGTTGATAGTCTGAATAGGCTAAAAAACCTTTTTCTACAGAAATATAACTTTCTACTATCATTCCCATCGCTACCCCTTGTCCATGTAAAATAGGTTTTTTATTTTCCAGAAAAAAACTTTCTACCGCATGTCCTATTGTATGCCCAAAATTTAATATTTTTCGTAATCCTGTTTCTGTAAAATCTTCAGCTACTACTTTTTTCTTAATATCTATGCTAGCAGAGATTAAGCTTTCTAAATTTTCAGCATTTAAATCTTGTATTTGAATGATTTTATTCCAATATTCTCTATCAGCTATTAACCCATGTTTTATAATTTCAGCAAATCCACTTAATATCTGTGCTTGTGGAAGAGTTCTTATAAAATCGGAATCTATCATTACCATTTCAGGTAAAACAAAATTTCCTATCTGGTTTTTGTGACTACCTAAATCTACACCGGTTTTACCGCCAATAGAAGCATCTACCATAGCTAAAAGAGTTGTAGGTATATTTATAAATTTAATCCCACGTTTATAGCAATTTGCAACAAAAGCTCCCATATCTGTCAAAACTCCTCCTCCAATATTAATTAAAAGGCTTTTCCTGTCTATTTTTAATTCAGTTAGAGCCTCCCACAAATTTATGCAAGTATAAAGATTTTTATTTTCTTCCCCGGGCTCTATTTCCAAAACCTCTATTCTACATTCAGATTTTATATCTGATACTACTTTCGGAAAGCAAAATTGTTGAGTATTAGAATCTACTAAAAAAATTAATTGTGAAGGATTATATTCTAAAATAAAATTATTTATTTTTTTTATTGCTTCTTTTTTATAATAAATGGGATTGATAAAATTCATATAAAATATTAATTGTTTCCTCTTCGGTTACCTAATAAAATCATTAAAAAATATAATAATTGTGCCAAAGAACCTAAAGCAGCCACTAAATAAGTTCTGGCAGCCCAAGTAAGAGCATCTTTACATTCATTATATTCATTTGGTCTTACAATCTGATTATTTTCTAACCAAGCCAAAGCCCGATTACTGGCATCATATTCTACGGGTAATGTAACAAACGCAAAAAGAGTAGTAAGAGCAAATAAGCCAATTCCTATACCTAAAACAATTGTATTTCCTGAAAATGCCATTATGGCAATACCTGCCAATAAAACCCATTGTAATAAATTAGAACTAATACTTACCACAGGTACTAATTTTGATCTTAATTGAAGCATTGAATATCCAACAGCATGTTGCACAGCGTGTCCGCATTCATGAGCTGCAACTGCAGCAGCAGCAGTAGATCTCTGATTGTATACTGCTTCCGAAAGGTTTACGGTTTTATTTTCCGGATTATAATGATCTGTCAACATACCCGGTGTAGAAATTACTTGAACATCTATAATCCCATTATCTCTCAACATTTTCTCCGCTATCTCTTTTCCACTCATTCCATTAGAAAGACTTGTTTTTGAGTATAATTCAAATTTTGACTTTAACTGACCTTGAACTATCATACTCACTATAAAAATAACCGCTGTAATTGCAATATAAATTGGATCGTGCATCATTAAATTAAATTTTTTATTGATAAATACTAAAATTATGCCTTTTTTTATCGATTAGCAAAATATCTTAAATTTAAAAAATTTCCTGATTTATCTTAGAAATCTCACATTTTAAATTATTATATTATTTTTGCATCAAAAAATAATAGAAGTAATTTTTTTAAGTTTTCATTTTTTTTATAATTAATGATTATTACTATTTTTTTTGATGTAATTCCTTTTTTATAATATTTAAATTTGTCTTATTTATTAACAGTATGGATCAAATAATAATTAAAGAAGTTTATACACAATCTGATTTAAAAAAATTTGTTGAATATCCTAATTTCCTTTATAAAAATAATCCATATTATGTACCGTCTTTAATTTCCGAAGAAATGGAAATTTTTGATGAGAGGAAAAATCCTGTTTTTGAATTTTCTGTATGTAAAAAATATTTAGCTTATAAAGATGAAAAAATAGTAGGAAGAATTGCTGTTATTCTTAATAAAAATGAACAAAATCTATTAGGTATAAAAAAAATACGTTTTGGGTGGTTTGATGTGATAGATGATCTTAATGTAACCAAAGCTTTATTAGATAAAGCTTATGAATTCGCCAAAGAAAACGGATTTACAAGAATTGAAGGACCTGTAGGGTTTACTAATTTAGATAAAGCAGGATTACTGATTAAGGGATATGATAAATTGGCCACAATGATTGGTTTATATAATTCCCCTTATTACTCAACACATTTTGAATCTTTAGGATTTACTAAAGCTAATGAATGGGTAGAGTTTTATATTAAGGTTGTAGATGTTTTACCAGAAAAAGTAATTCGATTTTCTGAACTTTTACAACAAAAATATAAATTAAAAGCTTTACGTTTCAATACCAAGAAGGAATTGGTAAAATATGCAGATGAAATGTTTAAACTATTAGACGAAACTTATAAGGTTTTGCCTACTTATGTTCCTTTTTCAGAAAAACAGATCAATTATTATAAAGAAAAATACATTCCCTTTATTAATAAAGATTATGTAATTTGTATAGCTGATGAGAATAATAAATTAGTAGGTTTTGCTATTACCATGCCCTCTTATTCTAAAGCATTACAAAAAGCAAAAGGTAAATTGTTTCCTTGGGGCTGGTATCATTTATTAAAAGCGTCTAGACATAATGAATGGGCAAATTTTTATCTTATAGGAATACATCCGGATTATCAAAGAAAAGGCATCACAGCTATAGTACTTAAAGAATTTTTTGAGCTTTTTAATTCTAAGGGTATTAGGTATTTAGAGACTAATCCCGAATTAGAAAACAATAAAAGCATTCAGCTTTTGTGGAAAGATTATAATCCCATAAATCATAAAAGAAGAAGAACTTATTTTAAAGAAATATAAAAACTACATTTTTTTTAAATCTATTACTTATTATATGTAATGTAAAGCTTAAAATTATTATATAAATAGATTTAATGAACTTTTATCATTTATTAAAATATAACATTATCCAAATAATATTTAAAATCTATTTTTTAGCATAAAGATTTGAGGCTATTTTGGAATACAAAAATAATCCTAATATATTTACTTATTTATTTTAATAAATAAACATTTTCCTTTCAGATAATATAATAGTTAAATATTTTTTAGTAACTTTTAGTAAAAACCAAAAAGGACAAAAATATTAATCAATTCAACATTGGATTTATTTATAACTAAATTTAGAAACGAAATTACAATAATGAACAAAAAGAATAAAGCAAAAAAACAAATCTAAAAACACAATGAAAACAGCAATACACATCTTGTAATAAAAACTAAGGAGGAGGGATTATATTTAAAACAGCAAACAATAAAAAATAATATACATTAATAATTTTGGAATATAAAATATAAATTTTTAGTTTTGCCGTTCATTTATAAACTAACTATATCTACTATGAAAAAGATCTACACTTTGGTGTCTTTATGTAGCTGTTTATTATATTCCCAAGAAAAAATAATAGGTCCAGGCGGAGTACCCGGAGCAGTTTTATGGATGCAGCCGGTATCCCATACCGAAGATTGGTATGGATCATATAAATGGAAAGATTATTCCGGAGACTCACTACAAGTAAGGTATTACGATCCGCGAGGCGCTTCTTATGGAGTTGAATATTTAGGTAAAGCCGATAACTACCTGCGCAATTATAACTTTAATCCGGCATTAAGTTTTAATACCAATGATAAAGATGCGATAAAGAACCAATTAGAAAACATATCCAATTTTTGTAATTCCGACAATGAAATATCCAAAGAAATATACATTAAAGGATCAAATTTAACCACAGCGACGATAATAGGTGCGTTTTCATTAAGGGCTGACCCAATGGACCAACCCAAGAATATGTTTACATTCAACGGAGTCCCGGGGAATAGCTTTATCTTAAGTACAGATAAGATAATCAACAGCAAAGAAAGCCAAAGAGGCATATTAGATTATGGGGCAGAAGAAGGCTATGACTTTATGTACCATAGCGGGAAGAGTCCCGAATCCGATATGAACCAATTTAAAGAAAGAGCCCTTCGTTCCTTTGTCTATTACCGGACCGGTAAACCCCATACCTCTCTATGGGGAGTAAGAAACCATTCAGTAATATCCTTAGGACATAACTTCAATCCCAGCAATATAAATAACACTTCCACATTTGACCTACCTGGGGGCGACGGAGACTATGCAGAAGCCTATATACCGGAATTATTTATATACGGACGTATATTAACCCCGTTAGAAAGGATAAAAACAGAAAGTTACCTGGCCGTAAAATATGGATTTACCTTGGAACGCTCCTATTTAGATAGTGAAAGTCACCTAATATGGGATCTTGACCAAGATAAAAAATACAGCAAAAGGATCACCGGCATGATACGCGATGATAAAAGCGGATTATTCCAAAAAGGCGGGACCACCTCCTACGAAGAAAATCCAAGCTTTTCCTATAGTGTAGCCGGCGATTCCTATGAACGCCAAGGAAAATCAGTTAATGCAAGCCGCTATGGGCTCCCCAACAGGAATAAATTGTTGGTAATAGAGAGGCTTTCAGCCCATCAAAGCATGAAAGACAAAGATTATGCCTTATGGGGTGATGATAATAAAGGAATAGAGACCCAAACAGATGAACGTTATTTAGGACTTAAGCTTATGAAGCGAAGCTGGTTGTTAAATACCAATATGGGAGGGAGGCAACCAGTTCCGGAGCAGATGAAATGGAGAATAGAGAACCTGGATTATGAACAAAAAGGATATAAAATAAGTATAACGAAACCCGGAGGGAGTGCGGGCACAGGGACATTAGTCAGTGAAAGCCCGATGCC